>CANHWS010000341.1 GCA_947464365.1 Cytophagaceae bacterium
CGCCATTTCGATCTCTTGTTGGGCAAAGGCATAAGGGCCTACTAGCACAGAAACCAACAGGAGCAAGAAACGACGGTATGTAGGTTGAAAGGACATCTTGATTTGATAATGACGCAGAAGGATAGTGTTTGTTGCCTTAGCCTTCCTTGGGTTGTTGTTTGCTTGCAAAAATACCAACCAAGGACCAGAAAGCGGATTGGGACTTGACAAAAATCAGCTTATTGGGTTGGATTTGAGCAAACTGTAACGCACTTGAAGTTCCGTTATCCACCAGCCGAGGCCAGCCCATGCTAAAACGGCAGGGTAGAAAACCAAACGTAGTTGGCTGTCAAGCTCGTAGGCATTGAACCCTGGATTGCCACCATTGCCTGGGTGCAACGAGCTGGAAGCCAAACGTGGCAAGACGAAGATCAACGCAATGAACAAGAAATAGGCAAACACACTATATACCGCTGAGATCCGTGCACGTTGCTGGCCATCCGTGAAGGAGGAACGCAAAAGCAGATATGCCAAATATGTCAACATAGCAGCTGCAGCGGAATTAAGCTTTGGATCAGCTGTCCACCAAGTGCCCCAGGTGAACCGTGCCCAAACACTACCGGTAAGCAGGCCTAGGCAACCGAGCAAAATGCCCGAATGTGTCGCCTCCCGTGCTACTATGTCGTTATAGTCCTTGCCAGTACGTAGGTACCGAATGCTATGCCACAGGGCCACTGTGAACAAAATCGTCATTCCGAACCACATAGGGACGTGAAAGTGCAGGTTCCGAATCGTTTCGTTAAGGATAGGTTTGCGCGGAACTGGCAACAAGAATCCAGCCACAACGGTGTAAATCAGGAGGGTGGCGACTGCCCATTTATAGGCTTTTTTCATCTAAGGGGATCAGGCCAAGGCCTGGTGAAATGCGGTGGTAGGTGCTGTCAACTTGGTATGATCGAGGGGAAGTCCAGCCACCTAGCTGCGCCAAATGTACGGAAAGAGGCTATAACTAAGTGCCACAACTAAGCCCATCAGTCCCAAAACTGGCCATAGACCCTGCGCAGCAAAGTCGGTTTCGAGTCCGTCAAGGGCATGTTTGCTCAGTTTGATCAGGAGTAGGAGTTGTGGCAACACCAGCGGGAAACTCAAGACTGGCATCAATGTGCTGCTTGCGGACGCCTTCGAGACGATGCCGGCGATCAAGGTCAACGTTCCGGATAGTGAAACCGAACCAAGGATAACCGTCAGGATGTAGTTCAGGTGGTTAGCCACCGGGTTGCCAATCATCACGCTGAAAAGTAGGAGGCTCAATAATCCCAAAGCACTAGTCATCAGGCTGTTGTATAGCATTTTGGCCACCAGAAAGGTACTGGCGGGCACCATCGTATAATAGTAGAGCTGGGTGCCACGGTTAGCATTGCCAAAACTGCGGCCTATGGCAGTCAAAGAGGTAAACAGCAAGATAATCCAGATCAAACTATTCCAGATTGGCCCTTTGAGTATGCCGACTTGCATCCCGATGGAGGCAAAGCAGATAAAGACCGCCCCAGCCGCATACAACAACAATCCACCCACCGTTGCTTTCTGACGCCATTCTTGCTCCACCTCGTGCCGCAATAGCAGCCAAAGTGTGCCTAGGGGTGACAATAATTGCAGCTGTTTGGCCATGCAGGAGGTCAGTATAAGTGATTAAACCTTTAGGGTATTGTGTACGCTGGCTTTTGGCTGTGGACTGAAGACCGGACTCTGCCTTACCAACCAACTGAGTTGCCAGCCTTATACCGGTAATACTGAAGCAGTAAATCTAGGTCAATTTGCAAACGTTTGAGGTCTGCCTTACTGGTACCATCATAATAGCCTCTGATGTGCCCTTCTTTATCGATCAGGGCGAAGAGCTGGGTATGGATAAAGTCTTCTGGGCCACCATTACCTTCTTGCGCATCAAGGAAATACCCCTCGCGTGCCTGCTTGTAGAGTGCTGCTTTGTCACCCGTCAACAAATGCCATTGGTTGGCTTTGATGCCTTTATCCTTGGCATATTGGGCCATAACCGGCACGGAGTCTGTTTCAGGATCTACCGTATGGCTTAAGATCAGGATATTGGGGTTCTGCTCGTAGTACTTGGCAACCCCAACTAGGCCATCAGTCATTATGGGGCAAATGGACTGGCAAGTGGTGAAGAAGTAGTCAACGATTGTGATCTTGCCTTCCATTACTTTTTCAGTAACCACCTGACCTGTTTGGTCCCGAAAGCTAAAGGCTGGCACCTTGTGGTACTGAACCGCAGAGGCCATTTTACCATCAGGCCCGACGGTTGTGTCACGTCCTAGGGGTTTGAAGTAAGGCAGCTCGCGGGCAGGTTTGGGGTTCGTATAGGCCGAGTAGGCACCGACCAGCAAAAAGCCGCTGATCATAACCGCTCCAAGCCCGATCACCCACCATAGTAGTTTATCTGGTTTGATGGATGTAGAGGGGCTACTATTGCCCGGGCTATGAGATGGATTATTGCTGGTGTTGCTATCGTTTGGCATTGCCTATTGGGCGAGGGATCCCTTGAACTATAGGACCCTTGTGGTTATGTCTCCAACCGCAAAGATACGACTAAGCAAGGCCTTGTCGTATGGATCACCTTCCAGATTAGGCCAAAGTCCTAGCCAACAACGGTAGAAGGGACGTGCATTTACGCGATACTGCTAGATCTTCCAAATTAGGTAGGTCCTATGTCCCTATTACTCCTACTTTAGATGTCTCTATAGGTAGCGCATGATGTAGTCATATAGCCTAGTCATGTTTCGCAAGTCCTCAAGGTGCAACGTTTCGTTCGGGCTATGGACGTTCATTTCGGCAGCGCCAATGAAACACCAGTCAAAAGGATAGGGGCTTTTTTGCAATTCGTGCCCATCACTGCCTCCACTACCTTCGACCTCGATCTGGTATGGTACCTCAGATTGTAAGGCAAGCTCGAAGATGCGATTTAGGAAACGACGACGCGGTATGGCTTTGTCCCTAATGCTGATTGCAGGTCCAAGCCCAAGCTTTACGCCTGTCGTCACCCAAGTGATGTCCGAAATCAGTGCCTGTTGTACACCCAGTTCTTCATACAGATAGCGTGCCATCACTGACACATTGCCGCCGCCATGCTCTTCCCAACAGCTGAAGGCCAAGACGCCATCAGTTAAGGTTTCGGCTAATTTGAGGGCATTATAGATCCCTGCACGGTTATCCAGGTAGCAACAGCTAATCAGGTCACCATCCTGGCGGAAGTTTGGTTTGAAGGTTAGGGTAGTGCCCGGATCCAACTCACGCTCATGGTTGACGAATAATAGCTCGCCCATCCTATCAGCAACCATCTGCCCTTCGATTTCGCCACCGCTATCTTGCCCCACTAGATCCCAACCATTTTCAATTTCTGGCCCACCGATCGGCACCATTTGGTTGTCATACCGCACGGTGAACCCAATTGAGTCCATGTGAGCGAAAACAACGGCTCTAGGTTTTCCAAAGACCAGCATAAACCCATCCTGAAATGCAGGCCCTTCGACGATGGTAGGCTGCACCTTCCAACTGGCCTGATTGTCAGCTACA
>CANHWS010000342.1 GCA_947464365.1 Cytophagaceae bacterium
AAGATCGGAACGGAAGGCCAAATGCTGCTCTCCAGATGAATGGTGGCACGTTTGCTGGCCTTAACACTCGGAACAACTTCGGCCCTATCCAGGCACTTACCATCGATTTCTGGATGTTAGCAAAGCCCCAAACAGGTCAAGTAAGGATTCTGACTGGTAGTAATGTAGGCTCAGGTGTCGGACCCAATCGGGATCGGGATGTGATACTGAACACCAATGGCAAACTTACCTTCAATACTTTTCAGACTATACCTGCCAACTTCGAGGCCAATAAAGTGGTAACTGACAGTGTTTGGCATCATGTTATTATCTCTGGTCAGGCCAATAACCGTATGCAGATGTATATCGATGGGGTCAAATACGTGGACCAGGCGACGGCTAATAGTTGGGAGAACTATGGTGTTTTCTGGCGCATAGGCATTGATTCGAAGGACGGGAACTCTCGATCGTTTGTTGGTTTGCTGGACGACTTCAAAATTTATGACTATGCAGCTTCGCCTCAGGAGCTGGAAGGGGTACTCAGCCCAGGACCTAACCTAACCCAAAGTGCCTCGCAATATTGTGGACAAAGTGCCGCACCTGTGACCTTTTCGTTGGCCCAATCAGAGGCAGGGGTTATCTATCGTTTGGTAGATCAAGCCACGAACCTACGGCTGGATACAGTTATAGGAAATGGTAACACGGTCGTGATGGTTGCCCCTACGCCCACTGCCACAACAACCTATCGCATCGTAGCCACTAGTGTCGCCAATGGGTGTGTTACAGCCCTAGATTCAGTGCTTAGGGTGGCCATCGGCACTATACCAGACACGCTGATACCATTTCAGGTTACCCCATGCGAGCAGGGGCCTATCTTATTAACTGTGCGGGTAGCCGTTGGCGAGACCGCTGTTTGGTATGGATCCGCTTCGGCAACAGTCCCTTTAGGTGTCGATACTATTTTTACTACACGCTATTTGGGGGTGCTTGATACAGCAAGATATTATGTTGCTCGGCGTACTGCTTCGGGTTGCGAAAGCAATAGGGTCGTCGTTATGGCGACGTCTAAACGGGCACCACTCACCACGGTATCTGTATCTCGGTTGGCGCATACTAGGCTGAAGTTCAATCAAGGGAGCCTATTAGATCTTGGTTCTGCAAGTAACCATGGAGTTGTTAGTATTGGGACCAAACGTGACACAACTGATAGGAATGGCAAGGCTAAATCAGCGCTGTACTTTGATGGTGCTAGTCGCCTTACCACAACAAGGTCTATATCAAATCCGCAGAATTTCACCGTGACGATTTGGTTCAGGGCCAAGGCAACCGCTCGGTCTGGCGTTCAGACCCTATTGACCTTTAATAATTCTCAGACAGCGAACGGCAGTAATGTTGACCGTACCATCAACCTATTGCAGGATGGTAAACTAGCGTTTTATGTCTATCCTGGCGGTACTATCACTAGTCGGAACTCTTATGATGACGACAACTGGCACCATATAGCTGCCCGCAGTTCGACAGCCGGTACTGAGCTGTTAGTGGATGGTCAAGTTGTGGCAAGTAACACCGCAATCACCTCTGCTCAGACCTATAATGGCTTTTGGCGCTTGGGAGATAATGCTGGTGGCCAACGTTTTGTTGGTACGCTTGACGAGTTCAACTACTTCCCTAGGATACTTACCGATGCTGAAGTAAGGTCACAAATGGGAGATCAGATCTCGATACAGCAAGGGCCAAACAGTTTTTGTTTTGGTGGCGGGGCTTCGTCCGTCAGGCTCGATCAGGTGTTGGCAAATGCCCGTTATTGGGTACATCCGTTAGGTCAAACGCCAACAGGTGTTGGTTCTGTCCCTACTGCAGATAGTTTGGAAGTGCCTATCACGATCACGACCACCACACAATACAGGATCACAGCGCAGGACACCCTTACAGGCTGCATTGCAGAGTTTATGGATACACTCAACTTTGCCGTTGCACCAGCGGTCCCCCAGCCAATTGCGCAGGATACGAATGTCTGCGGGTCAATCGCCACCACTTTGCGGGCGGCTGGCAACCTTGCAGGCGAGACCTACCGTTGGTATCTAGACGATGTCACTACTCAACCGATCCTGAATGGTGCTAACCCAATCATTACGGCCACACTAGCTGCAACGGCCCAACCAATAGGCGACTCATTAGTGCGGTATGTGGCAATCAGGACGCCCCAAGGGTGCGAAGGCCCACGCAAACGTATTGTTGCTCGCTGGTATGCCAACCCAACAGGGGTTGTAATCAGCCCAAGTAGTGGCCAAACCATCTGCGCGGGTGATAGTGTATTGCTGACCGGACCAGCTGGTTTTGGTAGTTATGTCTGGACAGGTCCAGGGAGTAATGTTAGCCCTGCGATCTGGGTCAAAACGGCTGGCACTTATTCGGTCCGGGTGCGGAATGCAGCTGGTTGCCAAGGCCAGTCTGCCAATGTGGTGGTTACGGTCACTCAAAGGCCATTGACACCGGCGATCGCACTTAATGGCAACGTCTTGACAGGGACCATCACAGGAGGTACTGCGGGTCTGACTTATCGTTGGTATAGGGACGGCCTCCTGACCAACCGCACAACCCTTACGCTCAATCTCACCCCGGCTGACCAAGGTGTTTGGCAACTTGTGGCAGTCCGGAATACTTGTACCTCGGACACCAGCAATGCCGTTACTTATACGGTTGTTGGTTTGGCTGCGGCTCAGGATAAATCCATCTTGGTTTATCCCAACCCGACGACTGGTAAAGTCCAGATTGACGTCGCCGTAGGAGCTGTTTTTGCCTCGGCTACGGTCGCCGATCTAACGGGTAAACTACTTTTGAGCTCAGACTTACCAACTCTCGATATTTCATCCTTACCTGCCGGGGTCTATCACCTCACGATCCAGACCAACCAGGGCAAGGTGTTACGCAGGTTGATCAAAGAATAGGTACCATAAGTGCCTAATGCCATATTGTGATTATGAATGGGAGGCCAATGGTCTCCCATTTTTTTAATTGTGTCAGCAGGATTAGAAAAGGAGTTTGATGTTTTGTTTGCAATTGGGGTATCCTAACGTGTATATTGTCCTAAACTACAAAAATCACTTCCTTATGGGACTATTTTCGGGCCTGATGGGCCATGCCTCAGCTGTTGACCTTGATCAGCTTAAACAAGAGTTTGCCCCACTGCTCGTACCGAACGAAAACATTGAGGCTGGCTTCAAAGTCATTAGGGATATGTTTGTGTTCACGAACAAACGACTCATCCTGGTGGACAAACAAGGCATCACAGGTAGCAAAACAGAGTTGCTTTCAATCCCTTACAAATCGATCGAGTACTTTTCGAAAGAAAGCGCGGGTATCCTTGACCTTGACTCTGAGCTCAAGATTTGGGTTCGCGGAATGGAGGCCCCTGTTAGCAAAAAGTTTGGCCGCAATGACAACGTTAATGCCATCTACCAGATCCTGAGCAACTATGTCCTGTAGGAAGTTATCAGTTATCCGTAACTAACAACAAATTCAACGATTGATCATGGCCTCACCCATTAGCAACGACCAGCAACAACCATCCACGGTACAGGAGGT
>CANHWS010000343.1 GCA_947464365.1 Cytophagaceae bacterium
ACCAAATCTTGCTTTGAACCAACAGAAGGGGAAACAGATGTAGCACTACTAAAATAATTCTGCACCCAATCTAAGATATGCTCAGGCTCTGCCAAACGACCTTGTCCGCTGAGGCCACTTGCCAGTTCGCCAGACTCAGCATCGATCACGTGGTTACCGAATGACCGCAAACGCATCAGATTCTGGAGCGTAGCAGGGTGAGCATACATATCGAGGTCCATAGCTGGGCACCAAACGACGGGGCAGCGGGCAGATAGATAAGTAGCTAACAGCAGGTTGGGACATAGACCATTGGCAGCTGAGGCCATGGTTTGGGCAGTGGCTGGGGCAATGACCATCAGGTCGGCCCAAAGACCTAGCTCCACATGGTTATTCCAGAGCCCACCTTCTGCTCGTTCAAACGACGAAAGCACCTCGTTATGGGACAAGGTGCTTAAGGTTAATGCAGAAATAAAGTGAGTAGCAGCCTCCGTCATGATAACCCGTACCTCGGCACCAGCCTTTACAAAAAGCCTAACCAGCAAGGCAGATTTATAGGCCGAAATGCTGCCAGTTACACCTAGCAAAATGCGTTTGCCAGCCAAGGATTGAGCGTCTATGACCATGGACATTTTGATCTTGCTGAGGTAAGCGAAGCAATTTATGGACTATCAGGACAGCGGATTACTCAGCCGTTTCTTTGGCAGGATTGCGCCAATATACTTTGCTTTCTTTAAAGTCTTCTAGGGCAACCTGGATTGGCTTTGGTTGGCGCTCATACATCCGGCTGATCTCGATTTGCTCACGGTTTTCGTGGATTTCCTCAAGGTTATCCGGTCCGTTGCCAAACTCAGCCAACTTTTCGTTGATCTCGTTTTTCATCGTGATCGCCACCTGGTTCGAATAGCGTGCAATGACGTTCAGCGACTCATAAACATTGCCAGTTGGCTCAACAAATTTGGCAACATCACGGGTGATGAGGGCAGTTGGCACATTGGCGAACTGGTTCTTTACGGCTGGGGCTTTCGGCTTTTGCATTTTGATGACGACTAAATTGTAATTGTTGTGGTGGTATTTATAGCGGCTAGATTGCTAATGGTCCTTGCGGCACTCGGGCAAGGCGCCACTAGAGGCTGCCGTGGTGATCCTAGCGTTTGCTCGACGGTTCAACCTCAGCAGTGGGTTCTGGTTTGCGGTTCAGCGCCTTAGCTGCAAAGGTATAATAGGATTCCGCATCGCGGATAAACTTACTCTTGGGGTAATTGTCAACGAAGGCCTCGTACATGTCCATTAGGTCCGACAGGCGATCATTGCGTTTAGACTCGACACTGTTTTCGACGAAGTTGTACTGGTTCACAATCCGGAGATACGCCGCCTCCTCGTTGTATTCGCTATCTGGGAAATCCTTCCGGAAGTTCTCTAGGGCGATCAAGGCCGCTTTGTAGTCTTCCTTTTGGTAGAACAACTTGGCGTTCTCAAAGGCCTTGCGTTCTAGCTTGAAGCGCAACTGCCCTATCAAAGACTGGATCTGTTCCCGCTTTTCGTTTTCTGGATACTGCCGTACGAAGCTCTGGATCGCGTCAATAGCCGTCAACGTGTTCGACTGGTCTAGGTTGTACTCGGGCGAGTCCTCTACCATCGACAGGCAATACATATAGTAAGCTTCCTCGGCAAAGGCACTGCGGGGGAATGTCTCGTAAAACGTCTTGAAGTAATACGCACTCAGGATCAGCTCCTTCATGTAATACTTGCAATAGGCGTAATACAGCTGAGACTTTTCGTAGTTTTCGTTGCCCTTCAGCAGAGGAATGATTTCGTCAAGCAAAGTACCCGCCCTGAAGTAGTCCTTACGGTTGTAGTAATCAAGGGCACCAGCATACTTTTCGTTGATGTCAGTACTCTTCTGCAGGCGGGAGAACTTGCCACAGCCTGTCAGGAGCAACAACCAAAGCATTGGGACTACCCAAAAAGTGCATTTTGTCGTTCTGATCTGGTTCAATAGCTGATGCAAGTGTTGCCACATAGTTTGCAAAGGTCGCATTTTCTGTCTAAAGCACCAAAACTAAACCAAGTCTGCCATTCAGGGCGCTAAAGATGGGATTTCCGTCCTGCTTTAACCTCGCCCTAACAAGCTCGTGGTTAATTAGCCAAGGTGTTTATGCTGCGCTAATCCAGAACGCAGGTCCTGTCTAATACATTGCATCAAGAGGCATCATTATTGTGCCGACAGGATCAGGAGCGCCCCACCACCAACAGCCATATCCAGGCTAATTGAGGATTTATTGTTGGTTGTCGTGGTGCTGACAGCATAATCATTACCGTTCCTATCGACATTGATGCCATCTCTGAAATGCTGGACATCAAACTGCCCTTTTGGCAAGAAACCAAGGTTGACAGTCACTTTAGTTGGGGTATGAGCCATCCCACCAATATACCACTTGTCCCCTTTCCGTTTGGCAAGGACAAGGTGGTTGCCAAGCTCGGCAGAGATCACCCTTACCTCGTCCCAAGTGGTAGGCACATCTGCCAAAAAGGTCTCCACAGGTTTGTCCTGAGCGTAATATTGTGGGGACTCGCACAACATCTGGAGGGGTCCGTCATACAAAACATACATTGCTAGCTGATGGCAACGTGTACCTTGAGACATCGGCTGGTTGAAGATGGGCCTAAACTCGTTTTTGTTGGCATTGCGCATGGCACCAGGTGTGAAGTCTGCATGGCCAGCCACCAACCTGATGAAGGGATAAAGCACTTGCTGGTAGGTCGTAAGCTCTTTGCTCCACTTGTTTTGCTCGTTGCCATAGATGCCCTCACGGTTGATTTCATTAGGCCAGGTACGGTTTAGGCCAGTAGGCTTAAAGGTCCCGTGGAAATCTAGCAAGAGTTTGTATTTAGCTCCCTCTCGCAAGGCACGCTCCATAAAGTTGACCATATACTGATCATCCCGATCCATAAAATCGATCTTGAAGCCTTTGACACCCATTTTGCTGTAGATGCTATATACTTCGGTCATCTCTTTGTCAAGTGCATAGCCTGTACCCCAGAGGATGATACCGACATTTTTTGTTTTGCCATAGTTGACAAGCTCTTCTAGGTTGATTTCGGGTACCACCTTGAGCATGGTTTCCATACTAGTGGCCCAGCCTTCATCCATCACGACGTACTCTAGCTTGTTAGCAGCTGCATAGTCGATATACCACTTATAGGTCTGCGTATTTTTGCCAGCTTTAAAGTCGATGCCCCATAGGTTCCAGTTATTCCACCATTCCCAGACAGCCTTACCGGGTTTGACCCAAGCAAGGTCCTCTATCAGACTTGGGCGGGCCAGTAGGTAAACCAAATCAGAGTTGACTAGGTCAGCATCGGAACTAGTAATGGTAAACACACGCCACGGGAAGTGACGGTCACCGTCTGTTTCGGCAATATAATTTGCCCGTCCTGTTGGCCTACTGAGGTCATAATCTACCTTGCCATCAGCCATACCTTTGATGGTTGTTACCACACGGGCAAACTCGCCGTCAAGTACATTGCCACCCTTTTGGTTAGACTTCAGATTCCATCCTGGATAATCTTG
>CANHWS010000344.1 GCA_947464365.1 Cytophagaceae bacterium
CGATTGGGCAAGAGTTGCTAAACACCCAGCTTGATACAGAAGGTAAACTCAGGATTGACCTTGTTGGATCTGCCTGGTCAAAGGGTATTTACATCGTCCGTCAAGCTGGTCAGGTTGGTAAGTTTGTGGTCAGCAAGTAGGCACCATTATTGAGTAGCCAAAGTGTATATTGTAGGAAGTCCGCTGGCATGAAATATGGTATTGGTATTACATATTATCTCCATTTTCAGTGGTTGATGACTTAATCAGTTCCTGCTGATAAACAACCAATTAGAACCTTGCTTTTCTAGTTTGAGATACCTACCTTCAAAAGTCGGAATCAGCTGATGCTGAGTCGGAAATTCACCAAGGACCTGCATAACAAAATGGCAACTGTAACGATATCTGAGAAAAGAAAATGGCATAAAATTGATGCATTAAAGCTCGGCCAGTTACCACACCATTGGACGCATGGCGGCCGCATATTGATAGCCTTTGCTGTGTTTAGTTGCTCATCAAATTTATCAGCACAGGAGCGGAGCAAACAGTCCCTGCCACGTACTACAATTGCCCCTATCAGTAAAACCCAGCTGAACCGAGTTTTAGCTGAAGGCAAACATGCCCTTCGATACACCATTCGAGCTGTCAAATTGAGCTCTATTGACTCCATAACCATTCCGACCAAAGCAATCGAACTGCTCAACCGAATCGTCGCGGAAGGTCCCGATGCCAGGATTGACAATATGGAGCAACTTTTCAGCCAACAGTCTGAGGCTAATACCATCATGCAGGTGCCAAGGGCATCTAGGGTAGGTATTGGTTTGTCAGAAGACCCTGCCACTTTTTATTCGTTGTATGTATCAGGTCGATTATGGTCCAACGGCATCAGAGGGCGTTTTTTGGGCAATTACCACCTCAATAGCCACTGCGAAAACCATGATGCACAGACGATAATGGCCGGGTTAGGTCTCATTAATAATGGACGCATCTACCTCACGACCGAACAAGCCTGGCGACTCAGTCATGTGATGTCCTATGCGGGAGGTGCTTATGGGGCCGTTTTCAGTAGTGGATTGGTGGCAGGCACTCTAGCGGGAAAACCTATCGCAGAGGTCGCAAAAATGGTAGCTAGCCTTCTGCCTAAGCAAGCACACTATCGGCAGGTAATAGATGACGTTATGCGGTGGCATCAGGAGCAACCTAGTGACTATACTTACTGCCTTCAGAAGCTCAATGCCAAATGGGCACCTACAGCCATCAACCCCATAACAATTGCTAAACCCCAAATCAATCCGGATGCAAAGCTAAACGGCGGCATCATCCTGATGGCCCTGCTATATGGCAACACCGCCACCAAGGTAACAAGTGTAGCCGATGCAGATATGCCTTACTATATCATCAGTAAGGCAGGGCATGCGGTCTTGGCCAACGCCTGGGTGGCAGGTTTGGTGCTAGGAACCAAACAAATCGGCACGAAATCGTTGGGCGAACCTGAACCTTGGTCTAGCAACATACCCTCCGATTTAATCAGGAGCTATCAGGCCAATCTGCCTTCCAAAGATGTAAGCCGATCAAGCCCTCTGATCCTTGAGCAAATCCCGAGCTATAGAGGGATGCAGGAGGGTGCCCTTGCGATCCAGATTAGTCCCCAATCTTGCATCAGAGTAGGGTCCAAATTAGAGGTTAAGGCCGTCAGCTATCCTGCCCCAAAACAGGTCCAGTGGCATTGGGGGGATCATACCTATTCGGATGGCAACCTAAAAAACACTGAGGGTATCCATACTTACAACCAAGCTGGGCTCTATGAGATTAACTGTTATGCTCTACTCGAAAATGGAACTACGCTAAATCAAATTACTACTATTAGGGTAAGTGGGCCATTATCAAAGTCTGAAAATCAACCTTGTTTGCCAAGGGCCGCAATTGCACTGGGCCAAATGACTAAATCAGGGAGTCAGACTGGAAAGTCCGCCACATGGAGCGCAGCTGCGAAGGCCATTTGGTTTGAAGCCAATCGCAACACCACCATTCCGATGGTTGCTTCAATCCTGAGCCCTATAAACAAACTCAGATGGGTACCAACAGCAAGTACTACCGATGGATTTCAACTTGTCGTACAGACGGATTCCATCAAGAATAAGGAGGTCCCCTTAATGAGCGACAACTTCGGGATCACTGTCGGTTGGGGAACGCCAAATGGCCAATCAGAGCGTCCAAATCAAAATACTTATGTTAGCCAATCAACGATCTGGAAATTGCCGCTCACGATCCCCAAAATCAAACAACTCACACCGGAGGCCATGGTTGCATTAGGGGCAAAGACAATTCTAAGGTCCGCTCGCCAATCAGGATTAGCCAAGGACCAAGTTGATATTCACCTAGCTTATACCAACAGAGGATTGACAATACTTCTACCGAATAATGTTCAGGATATAGACCTACAATTTGATGCCAGGTTAGATGGCCAAGTCACTTATGATAATAGTGACACACGGCTCCGAATTTTAGGTCTCAATGGCGCCGGTCCGAAATTTTTGATCAACGATAGAGAGGCAACTAACGCAGGAATAACGATCAGCCCAATTGCAGGACTGCAGCAACTTTTACTAACAATCGACTGGAATACACTGCGGCTCAACCTTGGTACAGCTCAGCGAGAGGAACAAGGCGGCGTCAGTGGTATTCGTCAGTTTGGGTTTCAGCTCTGCGCCACCAAGACCGACAGCCCAGACCTCTTTGGTTTGTTTTACAGCCTAGGCTTCCCTGCCTATGACCCATCGGAACTTGGGATTATTGAATTGGGGGAATAACAGGCTGATAAACACTACAATACTGCCACATTCATCACCATGGCCTCACCACTGGTGCAAACTTTGCCAGTGACTTTGTCCTTAATCTCGGTGCTGAGGGTAGCTGTATGTTTGACAGGGTCATGTGCTGTGACCACCAGAACCACCGTATAGTCGGTATCCACAAACATAGGTCTCTTGAACTGAAGCGTCTGAGACATATACACTGTCCCTGGCCCAGGAAAATCCATCCCCATAGCCCTGCTAAATAGTGCGGCACCCAAGATACCGTGCATGATAGGCCGCTTGAAACTAGTGATGGCAGCATAATCAGCATCCAGATGTAGCGGATTGCTATCCCCGCTCAAAGCAGCAAACTGGTCAACTTGCGCCTGTGAGAAACGAATGTCGAAGGAGGTGGTATGTTGGAGCATAAGGATTTAGAACCTGTGTCAGTCAAGGCTGATCTATATCTTAACACGTAAATCTATCAAACCCATGCCTAAGGGAACAAACCTTGGGCAAAAAATATTGGCTACTGTGCCTACGGCAAGGATACCCGCATCTGTCGGTACTTGAAAATCAGGCCAGAATAGCCAAATTGCGAGTCTGACAGTTGCATCTGCACAAGTCAATATTTCTTAGACCTGCAAAACGACGAAGCCAGTGCGCCAAATCCCTGCCGAAAGCCCCATTAACCTAAGCCATTACCAGCTGATAGACAGTGGAGATTACGAAAAACTAGAGCGGTTCGGCTCCGTAATCTTGGCCAGGCCAGAGCC
>CANHWS010000345.1 GCA_947464365.1 Cytophagaceae bacterium
CGCAATTGCCCAGGACGATCTAGCCCACGGAACTGCACCTGCCCCGAAGTAGGATTAGGGTATGCAACAGGAGCCACTGAATGCGCCACCTCCCGAGGACCACCAAGCTCTGTAAGGGGGTCAAAAGGCCGGCCAAAGTTGGCGATTTTGGTAAAGTAAAAGTCTTGACCGGTTGATGGTACACGTAAACCATCAGAAATAAAACCGCAAAGAACTGCACTTTGATCTGGATTGTAGGCGATACCTGTTAGAGAAAGTACATTGTTACCAGGTAATGCTGTCACAAGGATTCTCCAGATTCTTTGACCATTAGAATTGATTTTCGTCATATAAAAGTCACGAGTATTGCGCTCCATGGATAAGTAAACCACGCTACCATCATCCATGATTCTGCAAGGAATGCCTGAACCAGATCCAATCTCCGAAATAAGCCATTCTTGACTATAATCTGGCCTAAGTTTGGCAATATAAAAATCGGGAGGAACCGAAGTGCTCGCCAAGACACTTGTTTGCGCCAATAGTCCGCCATCAGGACACCGTTGCACAAAGTTAAAGTTAGGCCCACCTGCAGTTGGTGGCACAAATAAGTTGCGGGTACTATCCACAACCACCCCATTTGAGTCCACCACCATACGGACCAACCGATTGGCCACCGAACCCCCTAAAATGATTTTACCATCTGCATCATTAAAGGCCGCAAATTGATTTGGAGTAGTGGAGCCAGGGTTGTAAACCTTGAGCCAATCTAGATAACCTTGAGGCGTAAAGCGTGCTAAAAACCAATCTAAACTTGTATTGGGGTACACACGCCCTCTGCCCGAGATGCCATAAACGATTAAATCGCCATTTTTGGCCTTGAACATTCCATAAGGCTGGGCGTAGTAACCTTGTTCCTTTACGATTGTGGTGCGGATAATACTACCTGTTGAATCCAATAGCTGAATTGCAAAACCACCACGGTCAGCAGGATTAGGAAATGTCAATGCATCTATAACTATAGCTAAGGTACGATTGTCAATAGGCACTATACCTTTGGCATCACCCGCTAACCCTAGTGGACGGATCCAAAGCAAGCGACCATCACTGCCAATTTTGACAATGTGTGCACCATCATAATCATTTGTTGAAACATTAACCGTAAACAATCGGCCTCCACCCACAGCATAATAGGCCGATGTGTCTAAACTTGTGATTGAATATAAACGGTCAGAGTTGATCGTGACGGCATGAATCTTTGTCCAAACAACTTGTTGGCAAGCTGACTGGTACCAAATCATGGTCAACAAAAGCGTTACGAGATATCTCATAGCCTTATTGTTTGATCAACTTGTACGGTGTGGCTACATGGTCAAAATGCAGTAGATAAAGACCAGAAGCAAGACTAGTTAGATCAAGATCTAGTTTGGTTCCTGAGACGATGCTGCATTTACCATAGCCGAAGGAGGAGAGGAGGCCAACCCACACTAGCAAGTGGCGGACTTGAGGCGAAATGTGCTTGGTCATAGGCTGCGGCATTTGTAACAAGACCAAGATAAGCAAGAAAAGGTTGCCTGCGCGCTTTGTCTGAACTCGGATTCCAGAAATAAGATTCAACGGATTCATGGGATAGGCTTGTAAATCCGTCCCAGAAGGCAACCTGCTGCCAATGGGCAAACGAGCACACACGAATCAAAATGATGTTCGCAATGCGCCACATAAGCTAATAATCCCACCCCCCCTATGTCAAGCCCCAGTAAAAAAATACCTCCTAAACAGGCCATTTCAGGCCAAAAAGCCTGTTTCTGCCTCAAAATATTTTTCTGCACTTGCCTTACCCCTGTTGTTGGAGCGTCTTTGGGGTAAATGGTAGGCGCACAAAGCCCTACTGACCTCTAACAACCCAATCTCCAACTAAATTATGTCACAACCAGACAATGCCCCAAGCAACGAAAAGGCCAAGGAAACACCCCTTGCCCAGTTCGAAAAAATCAGGCAAGCCCTGCAACAATACCTAGCCGACCACCAAGAGATGCCAACCATGCAGCAGCTCATGGACCGCACCAAACTCAGCGAGGCCCAGATCCTGAATGCCGTCAAACAAATGTCCTTTAGCCCAACCACTCACTACATGCGGTGCATGACCGACAAGTTAATCCATCGCATCTACGAAAGTGCCGACTCGGGCAACGTGGCCAGCCAAAAACTATGGCTCCAACTGATGGAAAGCTGGGTGCCACCTAAAGCCGACACAACCGAATCCTCCTGGTCCGAGCGAGATGATACCAAACTCCGGATCAGTCATAGTGTCGCTCCTTCTGGCACTGATGCGTAGCCCGCTATGGTTTAAAGCTCCCGAGCACATTACCCTCCAAAACCGCCATAACTACCTCACCAACTGATATGGATCTGCCAACTGACAACAATCCTGCCGTCAAGGCCAAACGGGTACTTGACCTGCAGCTATACCCCAAACAAATCGCCGCTTGGGCCTATCTGACCAACCCGCACACGACCGAAGTGGTCTATGGTGGGGCAGCTGGTGGAGCCAAAACCTTTTTGGGTTGCGTCTGGCAAATCCATAACCGGCTCAACTATGCGGGCACCAGGGGTTTGATCGGCAGGGCACGGCTCAAAAAATTGCGCCAAACCACCCTCAAGACCTTTTTTGACGTCTGCAATGTGCTCGGCCTCAAGTCCAAACAAGACTACCAATACCAAGTGACAGAGGGACTTATCAAATTCTCAAACGGTAGCGAAATCCTGCTGCAGGACCTCTACGCCTACCCTAGCGACCCCGACTTCACCAGCCTCGGTAGCCTCGAGATCACCGATGCCTTTGTGGACGAGGCAGGCGAGCTGAGCCACAAAGCGATTCAGGTACTAGGTAGCCGTATCAGGTATCGCCTAGATGTCGCTGGCCTGCCACCCAAGATGCTCATCACCTGCAACCCCGCCCGTGGATGGCTTTATCAGGACTATTACAAGCCTTTTGTGCGGCAGACATTGAGGCCCGATGCCGCCTTTGTTCAGGCCCTACTGGCAGACAACCAAAACCCAGACTTTGTCAAGAACTATGAGGCCCAACTGCTGAAACTAGACCCCATCACCCGTCAGCGACTGTTGGCGGGCGACTGGGAGTATGCCGATGATGACCTGGCCCTAATGCACTATGGCGACCTGATCGAGGCAATACGGAATGCAAATTCATCAAACCAAAGGCATGTCTTTGCGATCACAGCAGACGTGGCACGCTTTGGCCAAGATTCAACCGTGATCGGTTTATGGCAAGGTCTGCACCTAGCACAGGTCCTGACGTTCCAGAAACAAGACACCAAAGCCTCCGCAGATGCTGTCCGCCAGCTCATGTTGCAGTACAAGATTGCACCCGGACAGGTCGTCATCGATGCGGATGGCGTCGGTGGTGGCATGGCCGACCAGCTGCCCGGCACCCGCGGATTTACGGCACAACATCAGCCCCTCAATCAACATGGCAAACCGCAGGCCTATGCAAACCTCAAGGCCCAATGTTATTACCTCTTGGCCCAGCACATAGCCGACCGCAGCGTCAC
>CANHWS010000346.1 GCA_947464365.1 Cytophagaceae bacterium
AGGTGACTTTTCGTTATGGAAAGGGCAAAGACCTAGGTAGGTTGCGCCTCTCCGCTTGAGCTGTACAAAGTCGCTAATGACCTCCACAACATCGGCGGCTGACCTGATTTTTTCGATCGTTTCGCGCGAAATGCCCATTGGTAATTGGTGGTAGGGGAGGTGTCGGCCTAGGTTGCACTAGTAGCAAGATAGCAAAGTTGGACTGCCGAACGCAAGTTTTGTAGCTAAGGCAGCCAAGATTTCATTCCGATAGGCACAACTACTGATTAGTAGGCTGTTGGTTATTTAACCAAAAAATCAAACATCGGAGCTTCCTGCACGGAGGGTAAGTAGCCTTGCAGGCGGTCGCCAGCCTTCACAGCTGCGACACCTTCGGGCGTGCCAGTATAGATCAGGTCACCATGCTTGAGGTGGAAAAACTGGCTGATATAGGCCACCAACTCTTCCAGCGGAAACAACATCAAGGTGGTGTCTCCTGTTTGGCGGCGCTCCCCATTGACATCCAAATGGAAGTGAAGCTGTTGCAAGGTTTCCCAAGCAGGGACCGGCACGATTTGTGAGATTGGCGCTGACGAGTTAAACGACTTGGATATCTCCCAAGGTAGGCCTTTAGCTTTGAGACCAGCTTGCAGGTCCCGTGCCGTAAAATCAATACCTAGCCCAATGCCATCTATATACTTATGGGCAAACTGTGGTTGGATGTTTTTGCCTTCTTTGCCGACACGTAACACCAGCTCAACCTCGTGGTGGATGTCTTGGCTGAAGTCGGGGATGTAGAAGTCCTCGTTGTTGCGCAGTAGGGCAGTATCTGGCTTCATGAACACAACAGGGGCTGTTGGGCGGTCATTGCCGAGCTCTGCAATATGGGCCACATAGTTACGTCCGATACAAAAAATCTTCATCCTCTGGAGTTGCTCTGCACCTCAGTGCGTTGAAATATGTTGATGGGGTAGGGTGGAATGAGTAGCGTAGATTTGATCAAACCTAGAAACATATAAAGGTCGATCACAACTTACTCCACCACTGCGATTTTAGAAACACAACCAGTGCTACCATCTTCGGAGGCTATGAAGACGGTATAGATACCCGTTTTGGCCTTGTCGCCGTTGTAGTCTCGCCCGGTCCAGGTTGCGGTGTTGCCATTGCTTTTGGTTTCCCAAACCAGTTTGCCATTCAGGTCGGTGATCTTGACCATGCTATTAAAGGGTACACCGCTGATGCTGACAGTACCTTCAAAATTGATGGGCACTGGCTGTGGGAAAATCTTGAGGTCCTTGCATTCGCGTGCTTGCTCGCCCGGAACGCCTGTTGCATCGCCACGGAAACTACAGATACCGACATCGGTGCTAAAGAAGACCTCGCCTGTAACGGGGTTAATCGTGATGTCGTTGACGTTGTTGGAGATTAAGGGTGAGTTTTCGGCCGTATAGGTGGCCATTACCCTAGTCACGTCTTTGTCAAACAAATAGACTCCGGTGTTGGCTGCTACCCATTTGCGGTCAGCACCATCGATGGCAATAGCACGGACAACATCATTTTCAAGCACAGGGCGTCCATTAATGATCGGAAGGCTGATTTTGAAGCTGGATGAAAACACCGCCGATGGATTGAAGAAAACCCCAAAACCCTTGTTCATTGCCACCCAAATAGCGCCTTGGGTGTCTTTGGCTAGGTCGTAGACAATATTGCCTGGTAGCTCACCTGTTAAAGAGCCAGTGTTTATTTGAACCGCTTTGTTGGTTTCGGTGTTGAAGACCAAGATCCCAAGTACGGTATTAAAGCCGCCACCACCGTTTATATCTTGCCGGTTGGCTAACACCATCCATTTATCATTGTTATTGGCGATGACGAAATCCATTCCGTTTTCCCATGTGACATTCGGGATCGGGACTGGAAAGGCTTTCATGAGTTTAGTGACTGGGTCGTATCGGTGTAACGGGATAACGGTTTTGCCAGCAATGCTACCGAAGTTGAGCATCCAGACCTTGCCTTGATTGTCCACCCTAACGGCACTGATCCTAACATAGGCAGTGTCGCCACCTGTGCCTCTGAAAAGTCGGACAAGGCCCGAGCTTGCTGGTACACCTTCTGTCAAAGCATCAAAGCTGCCATCTGCTTTCTTGATGATGATACCTCTACCATAAGTAGCAGCATAGGTCGCACCATCCGTGGGGTTGTAGGCTACATCTGTGACATCCACTGCATCAAAGGCAAAGTTGCCTAGCTCTACATTGGTGTTGTCCCATTGGTTGTTCTCGAAGACGGCGTATCCAGACCTGTTTCCTAAAGCACGGTAGCCTGCAATGTCAATGGTACCAGCAGCAGCCAAGATCCTGTTACTACTTGCCTGAAGCCGCACATAAGAGTTGGCATAGGGTCCGTTGGATTTGAAACTCATGAACTGACCCTCAGGGTTGCCGACCAATCCACTCCGGATATCACCCATCCAGAGGTGCCCTGTTTCGTCAATGTCAACATCCTGCGGCTCAGTGAACAAAGGTCCGTTGTACAAATAGGCACCACCATTTGGTCCAACAGCAGTGACTTGGTTATTGATGACGATGTAAAGAGAGTCGCCTTTGGATACCAGTTTACGGATCGATCCTACGCCAAGGTTTGTTCGTGTCCAGCGGGTGCCTTGTTTGCAATAGATACCGTTGTTGACGTCTGGCTGGCCATTGGCGAAATTTGCGTTGGCGACATACACCTTATTCTGCCAGACTGTGATGGCACCAAGTGGTTGCCCGCTGATTCCGTCGGCATTACCATAGCTGCGGTAGTTGCTGCTGTTCATCAGGTTGCGCTGCAAGCTGACAGATTTGACACCTTCGTCCGTAGCGAGGAATAAGGAGTCGTTTAGTATTGCTGTGCCACTGATCCGGATGGCGCTACTTCCTGAGCCAATCTGGGTATTAGATGATCTGATCTCAGCTTTGGCCACGTTGACGACAACAAGTCCAAAGTCGCAACCCAGGTAGGCATTACCGTTTTGGTATTCAATACTATTGATCCGTTTGCTACCGACAAGGGTGGTCCGAGTAATAGCATTGATGTTGGTGACAATATTGCCCTTAAAGAGGTCAATGTTGCCATTTTCGTAGCCGATGATCAACATATCTAGGCTGGGCACATAGCGCATCGCCGAGATGTTGACATCTGAAAATCCATCGAGTTTGCTATAGCTCCGGAGGCTGAGGTCCGATCTATCAAGCTCAAACAAGCCACCTTGGCTAGCAGCAAAGATGCGAGTTGCGCTTACCTCCACATTCTTTACAGCGGTGTAACTGAGGTGGGTGCGCCAAGTGCCTAGCGGAATATCTGACCCTACCTGTGCGATACTATCTATCCATCCAAAACAAAAGATGATTAGGGGCAAGAGGCAGGCAAGTCGCCCGCTCAATGGCTCACGTATTTCCAAAGCAATCGATCGCCTGTTTTGGTTGTCAGGAGTCGTCATGAAATCCGCTGTTTTGTTAGGCATTGCGCTCGTCCATTGATTGGTAATAACAGTGTCGGCAGCGGGC
>CANHWS010000347.1 GCA_947464365.1 Cytophagaceae bacterium
ACGAGACCCTAATCGAGATCAAAAAGAACGAAACCGACCCACGTGTCAAGGAGTACTTTGATCTGATGTCGCCTGAGTAGGCCCTCAGACTTACCCCCAGATTAGTTAACTACGCCCATTTGCCATCAACTAACCCCAGCCACTTATGAGCCTGCTAAACCTTACGGAAAGCCAATGGTTGCAGTCGGCGTTGCTGGCTGGGGTTGTATTGTTTGTGACGGGCCTCTACTTGGTCCTAACCAAACGCAACGTCTTGATGGTCCTTATGGGCATTGAGCTGATGCTGAACGCCGCCAACATCAATTTTGTGGTCTTCAGCAAGTACTACCCCGGCGCTGAAGGCATTCTGATGACTTTGTTTGTGCTGATCATCGCCGCCGCTGAGGCCGCAGTTGGCCTAGCCATCATCCTAGGCGTTTGGCGGGAGCGGCGGAGTACTATGATTGATTAGGTGGGGTGATACCCCCAGATTTGGCTCCTAAAGAAGTCAAGAAGTTATACCTAAATAGATTGGAGTCAAACTACTCCCCCTCCTTAGCAATCACAGGCACAGCAGTCCAGATATTGCTGCGGAGCAAAATCGTGATGGCCACAAACACCAATACGGCACCTAAAAAGAACGGTGCCCCAGGTAGCTGGATCGGTGCGCCTGCCTCGGTGAAGTAGGCGTAGATATTCGTCATCAGGACGGGGCCAACGATGGCAGTTAGGCTCATGATGCTGGTTAAGGCACCTTGGAGTTCGCCTTGTTCGTTGGCTGGTACTTGGCTTGAAATCAGACCTTGCAAGACAGGCCCACTCACGTTGCCCGTGCAATACGGAATGATGGCCGCAAACATCATCCAGCTAACATCCGACAGACCAAAGGCGATCAGGCCAAGCATAGATAGGGTCACACCCATGATTAGTGTTTTGGACTGGCCTAGTTTGGCCAAAAACACGCGTATCAGACCACCTTGTACGATGGAGGCAACGATACCAACCACCCCTAGCGAGTAGCCAATCATTTTTTCGTCCCAACCAAAACGGCCTTTGGTGTAGAACGTCCAGACACCTTGCACCGAGTAACCAGCCAACATGATTAGCGAAAGGGCAACCACTAGGGTGATCACTTGTGGATTATTGCCAATATGCTTCAGGGCACCAATGGGATTAGCCCTAGTGATGTCAAAGGCACGACGGCGTGATTTTGGTAAGGATTCGGGCAGGACAAAAAAGCCATACAGCACATTCAGCAAGGACAAGGCCGCCGCTAAGTAGAAGGGCGCACGAGGGCCAAACTGACCAATCAGCCCGCCTACAACTGGCCCAATAATGAAACCAAGGCCAAAGGCAGCCCCAACCAAACCAAAGTTCTGGGCCCGCTTTTCAGGGGTACTAACATCGGCGATATAGGCCGAGGCTGTCGTGAAACTAGCCCCACAGATACCCGCCAAGATCCGCCCCACAAACAAGAGCTCGATGCTGTTGGTCACTGCATGCAAGATGTAGTCCAGCCCCAAACCTGTCAGGGCAATCAGCAAAACGGGGCGCCGACCAAAACGATCTGATAGGCCGCCAAGCAAGGGTGCACACAAGAACTGCATCGCTGCAAAGGCAAACGTCAACCAACCACCATAGCGCGAAGCCTCTGCATTATCAGTCAACCCTAAACTAGCCAACAGAGATGGCAGGACCGGGATGATGATGCCAAAACCAATCACATCAACCAAAATGGTGATGAAAATAAACCGCAAGGCATGGGACGGATTGATCCCACTCGGGCTTAGACCCTGTCCTGCTTCATTGGGTATTTGGTCAGGCGTTGGCTGGTGGTCTTGTGTCATCGATCAAAAAGAATAAGCGTTAAACATTCCCATGACAACAATCTGATCAGTAGGACAGGGCACAATATCTACCCTTATGCCGAGACATCCTACCACGGACCCCCAATATAATCTGGAAGTAAACTTGGGCTGATTGCCGAATTTTGCAATTCGCCAATTACTGCTGCAAGTCAAGTAACAGGAGCCAAGGCAGCTTAGATGTTCCGACATTTGCGCCAAAATCCGTATCTAGCGGGCAAGATCAAAAGCACACCGCCCCATGCGAGAGGCCTTTTTGCAATTCGTCTGGCAACAGCAGCTGATCACACCCAGCGCCATGACTACTACCTCGGGACAGCCCGTTGTGGTCATGAAGGCAGGCAACCTCAATACCTACTCAGGACCGGATTTTGCCAATGCCCAGATCTGGATTGATGGCATGGTTTGGTTTGGTGCCGTCGAGATCCATTACCGCAGCAGCGACTGGCAGGCACATACCCACCATCAAGATCAGGCTTACGAACAAGTGATCCTGCATGTCGTTTGGCACCATGACAAGGAAATCTACCTAGCCGATGGTACCGCCCTACCGACACTGACACTAGCTGGCTCTGTTCCACAATCGGTGATTGACAAATACCAAGGCCTGCTACAGGTGCCAGCTGGCCTACTACCCTGCCAACCCTACCTCCAGCAACTCGATCGGCTCACTAAAATCAATATGCTGGACCATGCCCTTTGGCTACGGTTGCACCGCAAGGCCCTACTCGTGCAAGATCTCCTGATCAGCAACCAGTATGACTGGGAAACAACCATCTGGCAATGGCTGGCTCAGGCATTTGGCTTCAAGGCCAATAGCGCACCGATGTTAGTGCTAGCCCAGCAAGTGCCGCTCAAGATCATACGGAAACACCGCAATGTACCCCGCCATATCGAGGCCCTTTTGCTAGGTTTTGCTGGTTGGCTAAACATCAGCAAACAAGAGGACGAGCCAGACCCTGCAGACCAACTTTACGCCCAACAACTGCTGCAAGACTGGGACTGGCTCCGGACCAAGTTTAACCTCACGGACAAGGTCATGATCAGTAGCCTCTGGAAAACAGGTGGTCTCCGTCCAGGCAACCACCCAGTGACACGCATCGTGCAGCTGGCGGCCTTGGTGACAGCCGTGCCTAGTTTGTTCAACCTGATCGGACTGCAACAGGACCAAGATGACCTCAGCCAGATGATGGACCTGGACCCAGACCCTCATGCTGACTTCTACCAAGCTGACGGCAGTATCAAGGTACAGGAGACTATGGTAACCCGCCTCGCCACCCAGCTGACGGCCAGCCCATCCCCCTATTGGAATCGGCATAGTGGCCTAGGCAAACCATGCAAACCGCATAACCCCACGATGGGTCAGCAGTCCGTGGATACCATTTTGGTCAACACCCTAGCCCCGCTGATGGTCGCCTACGGACAGCACCAGAATCAAGGTCAACATACCCATCAGGCCATGGCTTTGCTAGAGTCGCTCCCAGCCGAGAGTAACGCCATCACCCGATTTTGGGCGGCTCACCAGCTACCGCTCCACACTGCCTTTGACACCCAAGCTGCGATCGAGCTCAAAACCCAATTTTGCGACCAAAAACGCTGTCTTAGCTGCCGCATCGGCCAGCGCATCGTTGGGCGTGACAAGGTG
>CANHWS010000348.1 GCA_947464365.1 Cytophagaceae bacterium
AAAATCACGATGCTGGTTTTGAGATAATGGTCAAACCCTTTGCGAGGATAGATATCCTTCAGGTCGGCACTTTGCCCAAATATCTGGTTGTACAGAAACAAGGGGTCGTTGAACGACAACCAGCCCCAAACATGCTGCCCCAGCGGGAACAAGATCATACTGAAGGCCGCAAGCCACTCTTTCGTCCAGAGCAGGTAAAGTCCTAATAGTCCCGCAATCGGCAGAAACTCCTGCCTGATGGTACAGATGTAGCTTGCTAACATGGCGCTAACCAGCTTTTTGTCGCACACCCAGAAGTAATAGCTCAGGCTCAGCAAAAAGGCCGATGGGATCTCACTGTAGTTCCTAAATGCCAGCTCGACCCACAGTGGTTGGGTTACTAGTAGGATAAAGGCAAGCAAGGGTGTCTCCACCCCTTGTTTTTCGGCGGCTTTATAGGCAAAAAAGCCTGTGAAGGCAGCCAGCAAGCAGTTTAGGAAAATGACAAACTGCTTACCAAACAAAGCTGGGATGGCATAAAGGACTTTATAGCCAGGTTTGGCCCAGTTGGTCAGGATCTTCTCTGGCGCATGCCAGATGGTCAACATGCTGGTATAATGGCCAGCCTCGTCCTGTTGGTACATCCCTGGCGATTTGCCTGCATAGAAATAGTATAAGACCGCAATCAGCATGGTAAGGGCCAAGAGCCATTTGGTCTGGAGCTGATAAAGGGGCGATACGATGGTACCTTGGTCAGATAGTTTGACAGAGCTGGCAGGTGCGGTGGCCATAGTTGGATGGTGCTTGGGTCGTCGCCTCAGGGCCTGAAAAGCCTTTTAGGACGGTAAAAACTACCGCAAAATAGGGCCTAGTTGGCACACTTAGCAAACCTTGGTCATATTACCAATTCTAGGCCTGGGTTTGCCGAAACATAACTCAGTGAGCGTTTCATGCGTTTTGTTTGTGCCTGATTGGCAAAATCTTTGTTTCTTTGACCACTATGCAGGTATCTACATCTATCAAAAGACAGTTGGGCTTGGCTATTTGCCTACTGGTGGTTGGTCTGGTTTGCCCAGTTGTGGGTGTTATGGCCCAACAACCAATCGGATATCAGGGTCCTGATGCAACTTGGCGCTTGGCGCACGAGTTGCTTGGGCGCAAAGCATACGGACCGGCAGCGCAGCAATTAGAGCTTTATTTGGCTCATCCCCACAACGAGGCATTAGAGCCAGAGGCACGGTACTTAGTCGCCCATTGCCACCTCAAAACAGAGGTCCCTACCGCTATCGCCGAGTTGCAATCATTTGAGACGCGCTACCCCGAAAGTCAATATGTGATGCAGTCCCGAGCTGACAGAGCATTATATTACTATGCCCAGAATGATTTTGGAAGGGTTACTGAGGTGATGCAAGGCGCCAACTATGCAAACCTACCTGACCAAACACGAGCTGAGGTTATTTTCAAAACGGGCTATGCCAACCTGACCCGCAAGCAGTTTGGAAAGGCCGATACCTTGTTCACGATGATCAAGGATCGGGAGACGGCCTTTACCGCCCCCGCCAATTACTACAGCGGATATCTATCCGTAAAGGCAAACAAACTGGAGGCCGCCATCAAAAGCTTAGAACGCGCCGAAAAGGATAGTATCTACAGCAAGATGACCCCATTGCTCCGGACAGTGATTTACTATCGTAACAAACGTTGGGACCAAGCCATTGCTGCAGGCGAGAAGTTTTTGGTCGATACAGCCAAGGTTAGTGGTGCCGATGAGATCACTCGCCTAGTGGCAGAGAGCTATTACAACAAAAGCAAATATGCCGAGGCAGCAAAGTACTACGACAAATTCCTGAACCTTAGCCCTACCAACAATACGCGTGCCCTCCGCTACCGAGTAGGATACTCACACTTTATGGCAAAGGACTATGACAAAGCGGTGGATAACTTTGGGAAAGTCATCAACATGACAACAGATAGCTTGCTGGCCAAGGACAGTACGGCTCAGTTTGCTTACTATTACAGTGGCGTGTCCTACATCAAGCTAGACAACAAGGCATTTGCAGTTGCCAATTTCGACAAGGCTCGTGAAAGCACTGCCAACAAAATGGTGCAGGAGACGAGCTGGTTCAACTACGGAAAGCTGCTGTATGAGCAGGAAAAATTTGACGATGCCATCACGACCCTTAAGGCCTTTGATGCCAAGTATCCCGACTCTAAGATTGGCACCGATGCCCAAGAGCTAATCAGCGAGGCCTTGCTGAATAGCAACAACTTTGACGATGCGCTAAAGTACATCTACAGTATCAAGAAACGCAGCCAACGAGTTGACAGGGCCTTCCAACGCGTGAACTATCTGAAAGGACTTGCCCTCTATAACCAAAACCGCTATGCTGATGCGGTAGGTTATCTCGAGAGCTCGCTCAAGATCAACGAGGATACCAGCATTTATGCAGCAGCTGCGCTTTTGGCTGCTGAGTCCTTGACCCAAACACGCAAATACCAAGAGGCAATTGGTCGTTATAAATTAGCCCAGCGCTGGGGAGGTATTTTGCCCTATTACCGCACCCGGTCACGCTACGGCATTGCTTATGCCCATTATAACCTTAAGGAGTACGAAAAAGCCGCAACCGGCTTTCGTGAGTTGGTAATGGTCATTGACACGGCCGACAACAAAGACCTAGTCGCAGAGGCCACTCTACGCCTTGCTGATTGCCATTATGTCCGTAAGCAATATAAAGATGCCCTCGGTAACTATACCAAAGCATTGACCAATGGTGGGTATGATCCTGACTATGCTGCCTATCAAAAGGGTGTTGTCGAGTCCTTAATGAACAATACGGACGCAGCTATTGCTAGCTATGATTACCTCGCCGCAACCTTTCCAGGGTCACCGTATCGCGATCTAGCCTTGTTCCAGAAGGCCAATATTTTGTTTGACAAAAGCCAATATCAGGAGGCAACCAGTGCTTTCGGTATGGTTATTGGCCAAGGTGCAAATGCCAACGTTATGCCATTGGCGTTGTTGAGACGTGCCCAAGCCCAGAATAACCTCAAGAACTACGAATCAGCCACGGCAGACTTTAAGCGCATTATTGATGAGTACCCAACCAGTAAACAAGCCGATGACGCCATTTTAGGTCTGCAAGAAGCTGCTGGCCATACTGGGGCCACCGAAGATCTTCAGGCATATTTAGTCAAATTCAAGGAGGCCAATCCCGAAAGCAAAAGCAGCCAAGGCATCGAGTTTGAAACAGCCAAAAATCTATTCTTCAGCCAGAAGTATGATGCTGCAATCAATGCCTTCAAAGCATTTGCCACTGCCTATCCTGCTGGCAGCCTAACATCTGAGTCCTATTACTATTTAGGGGAGTGTTATTTTCGCAAAAATGATCGGGCCAATTCCATCCTTAATCATCAGCTAGTAGTGGCAGACCCTGGCAACACGATGGTCAATAAAAGCCTTGCTCGCTTGGCAGACCTTGCCCTCAGCAGTGGTGATGCCAATGGT
>CANHWS010000349.1 GCA_947464365.1 Cytophagaceae bacterium
ACATTGAGCGACTTGTAGCCACCACCTTGTGGGGTCGTGATGGGGGCCTTGAGGAACACTTTGGTCCTGCGGAGGCTTTCCCAAGCTTCGGGCCGGATGCCAGAGCTGACACCACTTTCATAAACCTTTTTGCCGATCTCGATGACTTCAGGCTCGATCTGTGCGCCTGCGGCCTCCAAGATACGCATGGTGGCCTCCATGATTTCGGGGCCGATACCGTCGCCGTATGCTACTGTAATTGGTCGTTTTGATGCCATAGTGTACTGCTGATGCAGGTGCTAGCCCTGCTTGATTAGTGCGCGGTAAAGGTAATAGCAAACGACTTAAAGGCACCGACCATCTGGCCAAAAGTCTTCAGAAAGGCAACTAGTGCTTGGGCTAGGATCTAGTGGCCCAGATTTAACGATAAATAACTGGAGGCTAATAGGTTGGTTTGGGGTCCGCGACGCCCATCTTATTCCATAGTTTCTTGGGATGCAGCATATACCTTGGCATACTGATCCACACTTGTCCTGAATTGCTCCTCTTGCCCAGCCGAATGCGCCAAAAGCTCAGCGGATAAACCTGGCAGTTGGGTTTTGTTGGTGATGATGCGCTCTATCATTGCTGCGAGGTCCGAAGCCTCAAATTCTGGTTTGAGGATATAGGGCCAATCCGTCGGTAGCTGATCGACCATACCCTTTGGTGGTCCAGATAGGATCGGTAGGCCCACGGCGGCGGCCTCAGCAAGAGCCAAGGGCACCCCCTCAAACCTGCTCGGCATCAGTAGGCAGTGGTAATCCCGAAATTGATTGGGGAGATCAAAAACGGGTTCGTGATGGCTGTAGGGAATGCCACCTTGGTCCAACTTTTTCAGCAATGATGCCAGGTCTCCCTCGCCATATAGCGTAAGCCTAAGTTGTGTGGCGACCAAAGGAGGCAATAATAACAAGGCCTCAATCAACAGATCAAACCCCTTCTGATGCGTCAGCCGACCAGCAAATAACAACTTGAGTGGGCCAACATCCAAATCACGATAATCCACTGGTTGCCCTGGTCCACGGCCAGGGTTCTGGATGATTTGTTGGTCTTGTGTTTGGGGCAGGTCTAGCGATCGCCTAAGCTGCTGATAGGCCGATAAGGTAGGTGCTGATATACCTACGATGGTTTCGGGCTTTGCCAACTGTAGGTCCTGAAATGCAGATTCAGTCAGCTGAGCCAGGAATCGGTTTGTAGGCCAAAGCACCTCATTATGGATGGTGCGGACCACTTTGATTGATTTGCGACTACCGCCCAAAAATCGCAGATATAGGGCCAGATTAAAGTCCGGAATGTCCGTATGGCTATGGATGACATCAGGATCAAAATCTGCCACCACCCTAGGCAACCCTAACCACCCTGAAAATCGACCAATTGATCTGCCCTGTTTGCTGAGCCAATAACAAGGAATCCCCGCAAGTTGGCAGGCAGCCACAAAGCTATGCTGGTAGGATGACTCAGTTGTCCAGACCGCGGCAACGGCATGGATGATCTCCTGACCGACATTTGGCTGCCCTTCTGGCACCGATCGTACAGCCTTGGCCAACCGATAAGCAACAAGCTCGGCCCCACCAAGCTGGAAGGCAGATATCAGATGCAGGACTTTGATGTTGGGCATATTGGCGTTAGGCCCCAATGGCTGAGGTCTTGGCTCAAAAATAGGCATTGAGGGCTGACTAATCCGCATGGTTTGGCAGAGCCCCTACTTTGGCCCTAACTTGCGGCCATGAAGCCCAAACAGGACCAGCGATCAGCCTATCTGCAAAGACTGATCCTCCAGACACGTCAAGCCTCCATCATGGTCAGCTTGACCATGATTGGTTTTGTGATTGGCCTTGTGGTGATTATGCAGCAGACTTCCGAGGGCTTATTCCTAAAGCTCAACAAGGTCTGGAGCCCAGCGGCGGATGTCTTTTTCCACTATTACACCTACATGGGCGATGGTTTGACCTTCACCCTAGTGGCCTTGATCATCATTGCCCACTTTAGGTCACGATGGCATTTTTATACCATGCTGGGTGGCACCCTCGGTAGTTTGGTCGTCACGCAGGGGCTCAAGCGTCTGGTGTTTGACGAGGCCCTCCGTCCTTTGGCCTACTTTGGCGATCGTGGGATCCAATTGCGTTTGGTCGAGGGGGTCACGGTGCATCACCACAATACGTTTCCGAGTGGGCACAGCATATCAGCTTTTGCTATGTTCACCCTGCTGAGTATCCTGACCAAGAACAAAGCTTGGCAAGTGTTATACTTTGTTGCCGCATGCCTTGCTGGTTATTCCCGGATCTACCTCAGCCAGCATTTCCCAGCAGATGTAGTTGTCGGGATGCTAGGCGGAACCATTATTGGCCTTTTGGCCGGAAGCTATTGGCTACCTCGGGCTGACAAAGATTTGGCCTGATTTGGTTCAGGGCTTGACTTTGCCTTCCGCATGTCGGATATTGTGAAAAGTTAATTCTCCAACTCAAACCTACGAACGCCCATGGCAACTTACAAAACGCTCTACCTCATGCGCCATGCAGAGGCCGAGCCACAGGAGTTTGGCACCGACCATGCCCGCAAACTCACTAAACATGGCGAGCAGCAAGCCGCCTCCGTCGGCCAACAGCTATTGGCCAATGCCGCCAAGCCGAGCACCATTATGGTCAGCAATGCCGCCCGGACGACCCAGACGACCCAGCTAATCCTACCGCAACTCTGGCCAGACGGCAACAACCTGCCGCACATTGCCTACCACCTTGCCTTATATAACTGCAATGTATCGGCCCTGATGGCCGCCATTGACTCCATCCCTGATGCCACCGCCGAGGCCATGATTGTAGGTCACAACCCAGCTATCTCTGACGTCATCTACCAGTTGCTAGGCACTCCTATTAATTTGCAGGTAGCCGAGGTAGTCGGTTTACGTTGGCAAACGCTTGACATTGAGGAGCCTTGGGTATCGGCCGTTAGCGCCAAGCCAACCCTCCTATGGCATCTCCGGCCAGTAGCCAATAGCCAACTAGGCTAGGGCCTTGGTTGGGTTTAAGCCCGTTTTTGCTGACCTGCTAAGGTCCGGAAATCCGCCTAATCAGCTTATATATTGGGAGATAGCCTGGTAAATAGGGCCTTCTCGTTTGGTCGATCCGACTTAATACCTATATTAGCTTTGGCTTAGTCTGGCTGGTATCGGGTGTCCGAGGGCCCAGTCCTGTACCAAGTCCCCATCTGATTTTCATCAGCCTGCCTCGCTAATAATGGATCCTCAATCGCCAAACCCATCACCAACCGAGCGTGTCATCCCGCCGACAAGGTTGGGTGTCCGGGCAAAACCACTGGCAGAAGCTCCTGAGCCCGACCAGACCCAAATGCCAAAGGCTGGCAAACTCTACTATACCATCGGCGAGGTTGGGCTCCTCCTTGGTGTTAAGCCTACCCTGATCAGATTTTGGGAGACCGAGTTCCCGCACATAC
>CANHWS010000350.1 GCA_947464365.1 Cytophagaceae bacterium
ACTGGCGTTGAGGTTTTGGATGCTGAGCATGATGCTTTGGCGTCAGTAAAAATGTACTATGTAAAATGGGGAGCACTTAGTTATCGGACTTTAGCATTGATCTTGGGAGATACTCGCATAAAGGTTATGAAAACTGGCTACTCGAAATTGGAAAGCTTGGGTGGTGGTAGCTCCTTAAACAACACGCCTGTCGCAACGGACGAGCCTTTACGGTCCTGCATTTGGTAGAGCATTTGGGCTTGGTCTTGCTCAACTAGTTGCAACTCGGTATAGGTTGTTTTGCTAGAGATCACTTGGAAACCTGCAACCCTGCCAGTGCTACTACAGTCCACACAAGTGCGTGCCGTAGGTAATGCTTGCAACCTCCGCTCAGGAATCAGCCGATCACAAACAGCACACTTACGGCTTGTGTTACCAAAAGGCTGATCAGGAAATGTTAGACCAGTGTCATCCATGTTGCAAGGGTGCGTAAGTAGATGGCAAGAAGGTTGCGTATACTGAATACTTACAAATCAAGACGGAAACCTATTTTTTGGGCTCCACTGGTTGCCTAAGATGTTTCCCGGTCAGGATCTGGTACACAGTCACAATACCGACAAAGGCTTCGATCACAATCAGACCAATGAAGACGTTCTCTTGACGACTATTGCCTTCTTTGGTAAAATAAAGGATAACGATCGAGACACCTACCCAAGTTAGCAACGCTACTAGGCCATTGAAGGGTTTGGTATATTTATACTTAGGCGGTGGTAATGGCTTATAGTCTTGCGACATAGGGGTGCGTAATGGTGTATATGAATTAACAAACTGTAATCACAGCTGCAAATAGTGGTTTGGATCCGAGGATGATACTGGGCAACTTTGGCCTAGCCCACACTGCCCTCAAGACTGATGGCTAGTAATTTTTGGGCCTCAACAGCAAACTCCATCGGGAGCTGATTTAGGACCTCTTTAGCGTAGCCATTGACGATCAGGGCCACAGCGTCTTCGGTGCTGATGCCACGTTGGTTACAATAGAACAGCTGATCCTCACCGATTTTGCTCGTGGTGGCTTCATGCTCCACTTTGCTTGACTTGTTCTGGACCTCGATGTAAGGAAAGGTATGAGCTCCACATTGGTCGCCCATCAACAAGGAGTCACATTGGGAGAAATTGCGAGCATTTTCAGCACGCTTCATCACCTTGACCAATCCACGGTAGCTGTTTTGGCTCCGTCCAGCAGAAATGCCTTTAGATACAATACGGCTCTTGGTGTTTTTGCCAATGTGGATCATTTTGGTGCCAGTATCGGCTTGCTGCATGTTGTTGGTAACTGCAACAGAGTAGAACTCGCCAACAGAGTTATCCCCTTTGAGGATAACAGATGGATACTTCCAAGTAACCGCGCTGCCTGTCTCTACTTGGGTCCAGCTGATTTTGCTGTTATCCCCGTTGCAGATCCCGCGTTTGGTCACAAAATTATAAATACCTCCTTTGCCGTTTTTGTCGCCTGGGTACCAGTTCTGGACGGTACTGTACTTGATGTAGGAGTCCTTTTGGGCAATAAGCTCGACGATGGCAGCATGGAGCTGGTTTTCGTCGCGCATGGGAGCGGTACAGCCTTCAAGGTAGCTTACGTAGCTGCCTTCTTCGGCAATGATTAGGGTGCGCTCAAACTGGCCGGTATTGGCGGCATTAATCCTGAAATAGGTGCTGAGCTCCATTGGGCAGCGGACACCTTTGGGGATATAGACGAATGAGCCATCTGAAAAGACAGCACAGTTAAGAGCGGCGAAGTAGTTATCGGTAGAGGGTACAACGGTCCCAAGATACTTGCGTACCAGATCAGGGTGCTCCTTTACGGCTTCTGACATCGAGCAAAAGATAATACCTAGCTCGGCCAGTTTGGTTTTGAAAGTGGTAGCAATCGAGACCGAATCGATGACAGCGTCAACAGCAACACCAGTCAGGCGTTTCTGCTCGTCTAGGGATATACCTAGTTTTTCGAACGTGGCACGAAGCTCAGGGTCGATTTCGTCTAGGCTATTGAGGGTCTTCTTCTGGACGGGTGCCGAGTAGTACTTAACAGCCTGAAAGTCAATTTTAGGGTATTGTACGTTGGCCCATTTAGGCTCGGGCATCAAAAGCCATTGGCGATAAGCCTTCAAACGCCACTCTAGCATCCATTCAGGCTCATTTTTCTTGGCCGAGATGAACCGAACGATGTCCTCACTGAGCCCCATAGGTGCCTCGTCAGCCTCTATATCGGTCGTGAACCCATACTTATACTCGGTTGAGGTTAACTCCTCCAAAACTGCGTTTTCTTTGCCCATGGTGCGATTAACAGTACTCTTTATTTGAATTCAGTCTAAATTGCGCTACAAAAGTACAACAAATAACTGTCCGATAAGGTTTATGAGCAGGATAAATGGCCGAAAATATCGGTACAGAACCCTTCTGAAGCCCATTTTGGTTCAACCGATTTGCTTCTACGGATACCAAAAGATCGTTGTTCTATGTTGTTGATACCTTCGGAATTGCCTCAGAAAACCAATGACCTCCACCATTACGAACGCTACCCCAACCATGCTTGACCATCTCACCACGACCACAAACCTTCAGGCCCCTATTTGGGCTGAGGTTCGTGCCCAATTCCCGATCCTAGATCAGCAAGTGAACGGTCGGCAACTGGTATATCTTGACAATGCGGCTACCACCCAAAAGCCACAGCGGGTGATTGATGCGATATCAACCTACTATCTAGAGTATAACGCCAACATCCACAGGGGGCTACATAGCCTTGCAGAGCGGGCAACAGCAGCTTATGAAGATACTAGGAAAGCAGTAAGGGCTTTTATCAATGCCAAGGAGGCAGCTGAGGTTATCTTTACCCGGGGCACGACGGAAGGCATCAACCTTGTGGCACAGGCATGGGGGCGGACCAACCTCAACCAAGGTGACGAGGTGCTGATCAGCGGCATGGAGCACCATAGCAATATTGTCCCTTGGCAGATGATCTGTTTGGAAAGGGGCGCAACGCTTAAGGTCATTGCCATGACTGACCTCGGGGAGCTCGATCTGGACTCGTTCTACGCCCAACTATCTGAGCGCACCAAAATGGTGGCGGTGGTACATGTCAGCAATGCACTTGGGACGATCAACCCAGTGGCAGAAATCGTCCAAGCAGCCAAAAAAGTAGGCGCATATACCTTAGTGGACGGTGCCCAAAGTACTGCTCACCTCGAGATTGACGTACAGGCATTGGATGTTGACTTTTTTGCCTTCAGTGGCCATAAACTTTATGGGCCTACTGGGATAGGTGTACTCTACGGCAAACGTGCTGTACTAGATGCCATGCCCCCCTATCAAGGAGGTGGAGAAATGATCAAGGAGGTGTCGTTCGACGGGACTACATATAACGAACTACCCTACAAGTTTGAAGCTGGAACACCCAATATTGC
>CANHWS010000351.1 GCA_947464365.1 Cytophagaceae bacterium
GAGATTGCAGATGCAGACTTGTATTTCATTGACCGCATCGGGATGACCAAACACTTAGCCCAAACCCGTAGCAACGGACTGCTGAGCATGGTGAAGCAGATGAAGTTCTACGCCTTGGCCTACCAGCTGAAGGACTAGTAACCTACCAAAACCAACCCGAACCAATCTTAAAGCCCTCCCTTGTCAACCGACCAAACAGATACGATTACATCAAAGCACCAGCAATATCCTGACGCCGCATTTGGTGTTTGGGTGTTTCTGCGGCGTGCCTTTGGGGTAACCGCTCTGCTTTTAACGCTCTTGACCTCCTCGAGCTGCAACTTTGACAAGGACATCACGATCGAGCTACCGCCCCACGTCAGCAACCTAGCTGTCGAGTGCTATCTGGAGCCAAACCAACCAGCCAAATTACTCCTGACCGAGACGCGAAGCTATTTTGATAGTCCTGAGCAGCCATTCATCAACAACGCGACGATAAGGTTCTATGCCAATGGCCAGCTCACGCCGCTTCCATTCGCCCCCGTGCTGGACACAAGCAACAAAAAGGTCTTTAACTATAGCCTTCTGAGCCCCTTAAGCAGCGACACCAATATCCAATATCGGCTCGAGATCGATGACACTGCCGGGCGTAAGGCGGTCGCCACAGCCCAAATGTTGCCAGCCGCCGTAATCGACTCGGTCTATTGGCGGTTCCGAGATGTGGACTCGATGGCCTATATCGTGACCGTCATCAAGGCCCCACAAAAAGCAGGAGGCAGCTACTATCGCGTGCTGCTTAATCGGAACAAAACCACTGGTGGCGCTATCCGGGACTACCTTGCAGATGACGCCTTATACCCCAATGGCAAGGTGCCTGTTGTTTCGGATTATCGTTACAAACGGGGTGATACCCTCATTGTACGGGTGCTACACATCGAGCGGGCCTACTACGATTTTCTGCAAAGTGCCAAGTCAGCCTCCCAGCTCGCCGGCAATCCCTTTGCGCAGCCTGCACCAGTCCGCACCAACATCAGGGGTGGATTCGGGATTTTTACGGCCTTCATCCCGACAGAAAGACGCTATATCATTCGGTGATACGCATTAACTTAGCGTCCTTTCTTTTGGTCTAACCCAACAAACGAGTGACCTGATCAGGCACTCAATTAACACCTGCCTCAACCCGCCCTGAGGGATGCCAGCCGACCACCAACCATCCGACAACGTTGCCAATAAGCCTGCCGATGGGGCTCTTCCGTTGCAGGTATTGCAGCACTATTGGCGCTACCCTAGCTTTAGGCCAGGGCAGCAGGAGGTAATAGACTCGATTTTATTGGGGGATGACACCATCGCCTTGATGGCCACAGGGGCAGGTAAGTCCTTGTGTTTTCAGGTGCCAGCCTTGTGCCTGCCCGGCCTGACTTTGGTCGTGAGCCCGTTGGTAGCCCTGATGAAGGACCAAGTCACCCAGCTGTTGGAGGTGGGGATTGCAGCCGCTTCTGTCCATAGTGGGTTAAGACATCAGGAGCTGGATACCGTGCTAGAAAATGCGGCACAAGGGGTCTATAAACTACTTTATGTATCACCAGAGCGGCTGCGGACTGATTTGTTTTTGGCCCGTATGCCCCGGATGAATATCAGTCTTTTGGTTGTGGACGAGGCCCATTGCATCAGCGAGTGGGGCCATGATTTCCGGCCAGCCTATCGCCTATTGACTGACTTCAGGGCCGAGCTGCCAAAGGTCCCTTGCCTAGCGGTCACGGCAACGGCCACCCCACAGGTATTGCAGGATATTGGGGACCAGCTCGGGATGGAAAGCCCTGCCACTTTTGTCAATAGTTTCTGGCGGGCTAACTTAAGCTACTCGGTAGTGCAAAGCTCGGACAAGGAACAAAGGTTATTGCAAATGATCAAGCGCCTCAGTGGCCCGACGATCATCTACGTTCGGTCGCGCCGCAAAGCTGAGGACCTTGCTGACTTTTTGGCCCAGACTGGTACCAAAGCCCTGCCCTACCATGCAGGGTTGGACCATGATGTCCGGCAGGACCACGCCGAGCGATTTATGCAAAATCGGGTTCGCGTCATTGTGGCCACCTCAGCCTTCGGCATGGGTGTCAACAAACCCGATATCGAGCTCGTCATCCATTGGGAAGCGCCACCGACACCAGAGGCCTACTTTCAGGAAGCTGGGCGAGTGGGGCGGAATGGCAACAAGGCGTACGCTGTTTGGCTTTATGCCGAGGCCGATTTTGACTTGCTCTACAAACAGCTAGATCAGTCATTCCCCCCACCTGAGCAAATCAGGGCGGTGTATGGCCATCTATGTAGTTTTTTACAACTGCCCGTTGGTGCCCAGCCCGAAGAGGCCATGCCACTGGACCTAGACCGTTTCTGCACCAACTTCAAGCTACCCTACACTGCCACTTGGCATGCCCTCAAGCGGCTAGAAACCGAGGGCTACATTGTGCTTGTGGAAGCAGACATGGAGCCCGAGCGTTTCCGCTGCAAACCAGACCGCATGGGCCTATACGAAGTCCAGCTCAAGAAGCCAGATCTCGAGCCCTTGATCAAAGGTCTGTTACGCGTCTATGGTGGGGCCATGTTCACGGACTTTGTCCCGTTACTGCGGCGCAAACTGATGCAGGGCCTGCGGCTGACCGAGGGCCAACTGATGCACCAAATCGGCCAGTTGACCCACCTTGAGGTGATTGATTACATCCCGCAATATGGCCAGCCCATGCTCTGGTGGGCCTCACCACGCGTCCTGCCCGAAAACTTGCGGATCGATGCCCAAGCCATTGCCAACCGCAAAGCTGCCGAGCGCAACCGCATTGCCTTCTTGGCTGACTATGCTGCCGACCGCAATACCTGCCGACAGCAACAGCTGGTACACTATTTCGACGTCAGTGATGCTAGTCCACCATGCGGCCTCTGTGACACTTGCCAGCGAAAGGCCAAAGAAAATCCGCCAATCAAAACCGTGCGGCAAGCCATTCTGGACCAACTTGCAGTCCCTGCCCACCACCAAGACCTGATCCAGCGGCTCAACCCAATCACTGAAGACGTCCTCTGGACGCACCTACGCCGCATGCTTGACGAAGGTCTCCTCAGCAATCAGGACGGACTTATAAGCATCAGGATGCAACCATAGGGTCTGGCCACAATTATTAACATCAAAGCCTTGCCAGCCGGCAAAGGACATATCACCTACCAGCCCATATAAGCACACATGGTCATCATCATCGGAGCGGGCATCTCTGGCCTTACACTTGCCCATACCCTGCAGCAACAAGGCCAAGACTATGTTTTGCTCGAAGCAGCCAACCAAGTAGGTGGATACATCAGCACCGAAACCAATGGCCATTATCAGCTAGAGCGGGGGCCTAACTCCTACCTATTTGACGCCGAGACCATCCGGTGGATTACCGAGGACCTAGGGCTAGGTAGCCAA
>CANHWS010000352.1 GCA_947464365.1 Cytophagaceae bacterium
CCCGTCTTTTTGCTCATCAACAAGATTGACCTCGCCAAAACGCCCGATCAGGTCGAAGAGCGCATCGCCATCTGGAAAGAACGCCTCCAGACCGAGCTCGTGGTCCCGATCTCAGCTCTACTAGGCCAAGGCACCGCCTCCCTCTTTGACGAGATCATCAAACGGCTGCCCAACCACCCGCCCTACTTCCCTAAAGAAGACCTCACCGACCGCAGCGAACGCTTTTTTGCCTCTGAGATCATCCGCGAGAAACTCCTGACCAACTACCGTAAGGAGGTGCCTTACAGCTGCGAGGTCATAGTGCAGGACTTCAAAGAGCGAGGCGATGATATGCTCTACATCCGTGCTGATATTTTGGTCGAGCGCAGCAGCCAACGAGCAATCATCATTGGCCACCAAGGCGAAGCCCTCAAAAAAGTAGGTGTCCAGGCCCGTGCCGATATGGAGACCTTCTTTGGCAAAAAAGTCTATCTCGAAACCCACGTCAAGGTCGAGCCAGACTGGCGTAACAAAGCCAACAAACTCAAGTACTTCGGCTACAGCAGCTAGGCCAGACCAACTGTTTTACCCTTTCAATCCCGGATTTGCCCTACCCAACTATGGACACCTTGCCCCAAGCCATCCCCCAGTTTGATGACATCTACATGGAGCTGGCCTACAACTTGGCCAAACGCAGCCATTGTGTCAAACGCCATGTGGGGGCAGTGCTCACCAAGGATACCCGCATCATCTCGATCGGCTACAACGGGCCACCAGCAGGTACCCACAACTGTGACACCGAGTTTGGTGACAAAGGTTGCAGCCGCGATAGCAAAGGCTCCTGTTCTTTGGCCATCCATGCTGAGGAAAATGCCATTCTGTACGCCGCCAAAAACGGTAGTGACATCGCAGATAGTACCCTCTATGTCACCCTTTCGCCCTGCATCGCCTGCGCCCGCATCATCTTTAGCATGAAGATCAAGAGGGTCATCTACCTCAATAGCTATGCCGCCTACAAGGGTATCCCGACCGATGAGGGCGTAGAGTTTTTGCGCAAATTCGGTGTAGAGGTACTTCAGTATCAAGGCCAGATCAATCAGGACCATAACAAGTGGCCCCTGATCTAGTTATATCGGTATGACCTCCAAGTGATGGCCTAGCCACGAGCAACAAAATGGACTTGGCTGACCGCTAGTGCCGCTCTGGTGCCTACCTTTGTGCCGCCCTTAGGCCCTATGCATAAAAAGGCAAGGTCCCATGCAACTAACGTGCTAATGCGCAGGACCTACTAGGCTGATAACTAAGATACTATGAAACTAAAGTACGTCCTACTCACCCTCCTGATCGTCGTTCCGGTTGTCCTGATTGTTTTGCTCAATACAGGCAAAAACCACTTCAAACCCCTCACGATCTATTACCCAGAGGGCATCGAAGACAGCAGTAGCACAGGTGGGCAACACGTAATACCACCATTCGCCCTCACCGACCAGCAGGGCAACCCCTTCACCGAAGCCAACCTCAAAGGCAAAATCGTAATTGCCGACTTCATCTTCACCCGCTGCCAGACCATCTGCCCCGAGATGTCATCCCAGCTCAAAAGGGTACAGCAATCTTTCCTGAACGATCCCTCTGTCATTCTCGTCTCCCACACCGTTGACCCAGAGTATGACACCACCGCAGTCCTCAGCGACTATGCCAAGCAATATGGCGCCCAGTATGGCAAATGGTTTTTGCTCAATGGCCCTAAGGACAAACTCTATAACCTAGCCCGCAAAGGTTACGTCCTCCCCGTCCAGGATGGCGATGGCGGCCCCGAAGACTTCGTCCATTCTGACCGCATAGTACTGGTCGATAAACTAGGTCGTATCCGTGGTTACTATAATGGCACCGACCCCCTCAAAGTCGATACCCTCGTGATGGAAACCCGCCTCTTGATGCTGGAAGAAGACCAAAAATAGTTTTGACGCCGACTAGCCCAAACAAAACCTGAATCCCTGCGATTATCAATAAGTCTGACCTCCTAAATCGAGCCCTTGCGCCACAGGTAAGACAACCAAGCCCTAACATCCCTCTGCCCCATGCAGTACACCTCATCCGAAGCCAAAAACAACAAGCCAGCCCTCTACATCATTGGGGTATTGGGCATCGCAATCCCAGTTGTGGTAGCCCTGTTGCTTTACATGCCGCAAACAGGCAAGTTGGGTGATCTTGACGTATCGTTCCTACCCCACCTGAACGGTGTACTCAACAGCGCCACCGCTTTGGCTCTGCTCGTCGGCTACTACTTCATCAAGAGCAAGAACATCATGGCCCACCGCACCAGCATGCTGACTGCGTTTGGGCTTAGCAGCTTGTTCCTGATCAGCTACGTGACCTATCACTTTCAGGCAGCTAGCACCCTCTATGGCGATCTAAACGGCAACCATGTGCTAGAAGAGGTCGAAAAAGAGGCAACAGGCAGTGTTCGCTATGTCTATTACTTTTTCCTGCTGACCCATATCGTGTTGGCCACCATCATCGTGCCATTTGTGCTTACCAGCATCTACTACGGCATAACCAACCAAGTCGATCGGCACAAACGTGTTAGCCGCTACACCTTCCCGATGTGGCTATACGTTGCCCTAACAGGCGTTTTAGTCTATCTGATGATCAAGCCATTCTATATCCATTAGGCAGGCAACATTGGCGCCTTTAGCCAACTCGTGTCACCCACTTTGCCTCTTCTGACAATCGTCACCTTACCAATCACCACCATGGATCTCAAGCCTACAACCTCCCTTTGGTCCATACGCCCAACCTTCAGCATGTTAGTGGTTTTGGCCTTTTTGCTAAGCCCCAGCCTACTGCCAGAAGCCTCAGCCCAATGCGCCATGTGCCGCGCCACCGTCGAAAGTAGTGCCCAGGCCGGCAATGTCGATGCAGCAGATGGCCTCAATACCGGCATCCTGTACCTGATGTCATTACCTTATATCCTGTTCTCGGTGATTGGTTTCTTCTGGTACCGCAGCACCCGCCGCAAAAAAGCAATGCTCAAGGCCAAAGGCACACCACGCCTCGCTATCTAAGGCAGACAGCACTTCAATTAGCTTGATGGTTCAATTAGAGCCTTTTAAGTTGATCCATTAGCCGATCCAACCCTTGGCATAAAGCACTTCCACAATCTGGACCGCGTTCGTTGCCGCTCCCTTACGCAGGTTATCTGCTACTACCCAGAAGTTGAGGCTATTAGCCTGGCTTTCGTCCCGACGTAACCGACCAACAAAGACCTCATTGCGCTTGTGCGAGGTCAAAGGCATTGGGTAGAGATTATTCGCAGGGTCATCCTGTACGATTAGTCCTGGTGTTTCTGACCAAAGGGCACGCACCTCCTCCAGATCAAAGTCTTGCTTCAGCTCCACATTAACGGAC
>CANHWS010000353.1 GCA_947464365.1 Cytophagaceae bacterium
ATCTTCAAGGATAGTCAGCCATTTACTAACAAGTGGGGCCCAGACCCCAAGGGGCGAGGAAACCAAGTCTAACATTGGTCACCTGACAAATGGTGGTTAGAATATTGGTGTAAGTAATTATACTTGATTATTCAATCAAGGGATAAAACCATGTCCCTACCGCATTGAAATATAGCCTTTGATAATTGGTTTTGTGGCCAGTTTGTGACCTTACCTCGTTCATGATTGGACGAGGTTTTCTCATTGATTCGATTGGCACAATCTGGTAGATGTTTTTATCAGATCTTAGGCAGCTAGACTGGCACCCCTTGCCAATTCCAAAATCCCCATTACCTTTGCCACGTCTTTAGGGGTGCTTGTCCCTGCAACACGATGCAGAACCACAGGCTGAGATGATACCCATAGAACCTGATCAGGCTAATACCTGCGAAGGGAACAAAGACCCACCACAGTCCTTCCTTGTCCGTATGCCGTTGCAACCATACGCCTAAGTCCCTGTTGGTGCTCCCGAGACCAGCCCACAAATCCTGTGGTGTTTGGTGGTGTTTTGTAGGTTCATGGTGTTGATCATTTTTCTGTGCGCTTTTCCCTAAAGGCGACTCACAGATCTAACACCGTTCAACATGAATCTACCACCACGACTTCAATCCACCCCAAACCCTGCGATCTGCCTTACCGCTCTTTACAGATGGCTATTTCTAGCCCTACTCGGCTTCACTATGCCATTTGGTTTGATGGCCCAGTCTGAGCTAGTGATAAAAGGCCAGGTGCAAGACATCAGGCAGGTACCTCTGCCTTCTGTTTCCGTCAGGTTTTCAAAGCAACAAAAAAGTGTCCTGACCGATCCAAATGGCAGGTTCAGTATCCAGATCAATGCTTTAGGACTGGACAGTGTGCCTTTGTTTGTGACTGCCATTGGTTACAAACCAAAGGAGGTTAGGGTCCCAATAACTGGCACATCTTCTGATCTTACAGTGGTTCTAGAGGAGCAATCAAGCGTCCAGACGATCGATATTGTCGTGAATGCCATTAGGGGAGAAGAAAAGGCCCCTATCGCACAAACCACACTCAGCAAGGAGGACATCGACAAGCAGTTTTATGGCCAAGATGCCACGGCCTTACTTCAGCAAACGCCCAATATCAACGCCAGTTTTGACGCTGGCAACCTCTTCAGCAACTATAGCTATATGCGGATCCGGGGCCTAGATTACTCACGCATCAATGTCACACTAGACGGCGTCCCGCTCAATGATATGATGGATCAGGGCGTATTCTTCAGCAACATGGTTGACTTTGCCAATAGCATCCAGAGTGTCCAAGTCCAACGTGGTGTAGGTACCAGTAGCAATGGCACCGCAGGCTATGCAGGCTCGGTTAACTTTGAAAGCCTAAGGCCGCAGGATCAACGCCCCGGAGCAGAGCTACAACTATCAGTTGGTAGCTTTGGCACCAGCCGCTACAGTGCTGAGGTTTATTCGGGCCCAGTTAAAGGATGGTCGTTTTATGGTCGGTATAGTGCATTGCAGTCAGCAGGTTATCGTGACAATAGCGGTATGCAGGGCAATAGTTTCTTCGGCTCGGCAGTGTACGAAGACGACAAACACCTGATCAAGTTCACAGGATTTAGTGGTCGCAACAAAAATCGATTGGCTTACCTACCTGTCCCTTTATATCTGATTGACCAAAATCCGCAAACCAATTTACTGGCACCAGGCACAACGGATGACTTTGGACAGGACCTCATCACAGCTCAGTATGCCTACAAGTTTGACCCACGCAACACTTGGTCTGTCTCTGCTTATTTTGGTTCGGCTGGTGGCTGGTTCGAATACTCTGACCTAGATATTTTGGGTCTCCAGAACCGTCATTTTGGATTGCTTAGCAACTATCGGCATGTGAGTGAAGACAATAAGTTGTTATTTATTGCTGGTGTACAGGCCAATACTTTTGCGCGTGAAAACTGGTATGCCCAGAATCCTGCAAACAACACTCGCTTGTACAATAACTGGGGCCGTAAAGACGAGGCCTCTGCCTATGCGAAGCTGAGTTACAACCTAGCAGGCTTCGACTTATTTGCTGATCTTCAGGTCCGGTATGCAGGCTTTGGCTATACACCAGACATTAAGGAAGATATCAGCGTCAGTTCCCAAAGCTGGACATTCCTTAATCCTAAGGTCGGTGTCAGTTACCCGATCACCGAAAGTATTTCAGCCTTTGCCTCAGTTGGTATGGTGGGTCGTGAGCCTACCAGGTCGGACCTTCTTAACGGGGCTGACAACATCACCGTTGCTAATAAGGATACAACGGCGCAGTTTGGCAACCTCAAGCCAGAGTCCTTACTTGACTATGAAGCTGGTATCAATCTCAAATACAGCTGGTTACGTGGTCAGATCAATGCCTTTTATATGGACTTCCGTAACGAAATCGCAGCCACAGGTGCCTACACCTCTTGGTTTGTGCCACTTCGTAAAAACGTCAATAGCAGCTATCGCACGGGCCTAGAGTGGTCCCTTAATGCAAAGGCTACTGATTGGCTCTCGATCCAGTCTACTGGGGCATATACCGTTGCCAAAATCAGGAGCTATACTAACGATGCCGAGGGCAAAACCTACGACAACGTCACACCCCTGCTAACTCCTACCTGGATCTTGTCAAACGGCTTAATCCTAAGTCCTACCAAGTGGCTGGATCTTGCCGTTATTGGTAGGTATGTCAGCAAATCCTACCTAGCCAACAATGACGACGAAAACCTGAGCATGCCTGGCTATTTCGTGGTTGACAGCCGCCTATCAGTCAACTATCAGCGCAAATACAGCCTATCGGTTTTGGTCAACAACCTGACCAACCAGCGGTATTTCAATAACGGCGCCATCGGTTATGATGCGGCTGGTAATACCACACCTGCTTACGTGGTGCAGGCACCGATCAATTTATTTGTCACAGTTTCTGCCCGTTTCTAGATGTCAACTACCATCAACCTAGCCCTAGATTGGTATCCAAATATCATTCATGGGGGCATCCTGATCGCTCAGGAGGCTGGCTATTATGCTGATGCAGGCCTTGCGGTCAATATCATCAGCGCAGATGCAGACCAGTATGCCACCTATCCGATCGAAAAGCTCGCTGTTGGCATTGTTGATATTGCCATGGCCCCGTCCGAACACCTGATGCACTATCGAGAGAACAAATGGTATCATAATCTATTTGCGCTAGGTGCCATAGGGCAGCGGGATATGAGTGCAGTGGCGTATCGGCAGGGTGGTGGTATCACACGCCCTGCCGACCTAGATGGCCGTAAAATAGCCTGTTATGGTACCTTCTTTGAAGTTGAGATCCTGTCAGCTATGATCAAAGCAGATGGAGGTCAAGGCAACTTTGAGGTCA
>CANHWS010000354.1 GCA_947464365.1 Cytophagaceae bacterium
CATACCGCATAATCAAAAAGGGAGCCATGGGCTCCCTTTTTGATTGGATTGAATAATGCCTAAGATGGCCTAATAAAAAGCTAAACCTAGTGGGCAACCTACCACGTCACCGGAGCCTTTGCCAAAAAGCCAGCAATACCCCGCTGACAGTCATCCGTCGCGCGGGCATGGGCATTAGCCACGGCAGCTAGCTCTGTCGCTTGGTGTACCGATAGGCCATCCATCTCTGTCAATAGTGCCTTAGTTGCAGCCATCGCTTGTTTGCTGTTTTGATTAGCAAGGCGCTTGGCCAGCTGTTGCACATGGGTATAAAGCGCATCGGCTTCCACCACCTCGGTGATTAGGCCCAGAGCCAATGCCCTTTCAGTCGTGATCAAATCACCAGAAAGCAACAAGGGTCTAGCCTTTGCCTCGCCAATGCGTTTGACCAGATAGGCCGACACCAATGCCGGAATAAACCCAATCCGGACCTCGGTATATCCCATCTGTGCACCTGGCACCGCTATGGTGAAGTCTGCAACAGTCGCTAGGCCACATCCACCTGCAAGGGCGGCTCCCTGCACAGCCGCAATGACTGGCAAAGGGCAGTTCGCAATCTGATCAAACAAACCACGCAGATGTTGGCTATCAGCTAGGTTTTGCTCAAACGTATTGGTTTGCAACTGTTTGAGGGCATCAAGGTCCGCACCCGAGCAGAACACCTTGCCAGCAGCCGCCAACACAATTACCCGATTTTCTGGCTCAGCAACCGCCTTGGTAATTGCCTCCTTTAGGGCCGTTACCATCTGGGCATTGAGCGCATTGCGTTTGTCTGGGCGGTTAAGCGTCAGCCAGACGATACGGTTCCGGACCTCATATAATACAAGATCGTCCTGTAACGAGGTATTGGCGGATGAAATTTCGGTACTCATTTTGGTTGGGGGATCGATTTTGTATGGTGTGGAATAGGTAATGCTTCGGCTGGTGCTAAGCCAATTAGGCCAGCCATGACCAATGCTCAAAGATAGGAAGCACATCTTTGCCAACAGTCGTGGGACTTTAACTGCATTCCCCTAGACATCCACCAAATCTTACCCAAGCCAACCCACACTTGCCCCAAATCAGATGGCTTGTGCTAACTTGCCCCATCAAAGCTGGCTGGTCATCAAGGTCCTCTTGGCCTTATCTTTGCTAGCCCAGCCCGCCAAATACCTTATTCCCCGTTATGCAAACAGGTTTCCTACATACCCATACCCTCGTTGTTGGCCTCTTTTTGGCCTTCTATCTGTTCAAAACCATCTTGCTGCTCGCTGGCAAGATCGATTTGCTAGACAAAGTCCGCGATAAGACCAAGGTCGTTGACATCGTCCTCGGCACCCTTATCCTGGTTACAGGCGGTTATTTGATCTCAATCATTGGGGTGCGCGAGCCTTGGCTTTGGGTCAAGACCGTTGCCGTTACGGCCCTGATTCCTGTCGGCATCATCGGCATGAAACGCCACAATAAAGCCTTGGCAGTGCTTGCCCTGGTCGGATTCATCTACTTCTATGGTGTGGCCGAAACACAAAGCCTCACGATGAAACGCACCAACTATGCCGAGCTTGCCACTGCTGGTGCTGATGCGGCCCTTTACAGCGGCCAGACGATCTACCAAAACGAATGTGTGCGTTGCCACGGTGCTGACGGGGCTGCTGAGGTCTATAAAGCCTATAACCTCCAGACCTCTAAGCTCAATGCCGCCCAGGCTGTTGATGTGATCCTGAACGGACGTAACAGCATGAAGGGTTACAAAAAACGCCTCAACGAAGCCCAAGCCCTAGCCGTAGCAGAGTATGTCCAGACCCTCAAGCGGTAGGACCTCAGTAGCAACCACAGACGTCAATATCAACCAAAAGGCCCAACCTGCATATAGCACGTTGGGCCTTTTGATGTTTAGATGACTAACTAGCAATGTCTAATCTTGACAAGCTTAGCACTGCACTGGGGTAATGATGCCCAAGAAAGTGGCCATCTCGCGCACAGCTTTGGCGCGGTGGCTCATGGTGTTTTTTTCTTCTAGGTTCATCTGCGCAAAGGTGCGGTTATGCCCTTCGGGGATGAAGATCGGGTCATAGCCAAAGCCATTATGACCCGCATTGGCAAGCGCGATCTGCCCGCGGATACTTCCCTCGAACTGATAGACATTGCCCGCCAAAATAACCGTGATAACGGTCCGGAAGTGGGCTGTGCGATTGGTCACGCCTTCTAGGTTCTGGAGCAGGAGCTTGATGTTAGCCTCATCCCGACGGCTTTCGCCAGCATAGCGCGCACTATAAACACCTGGGGCACCATTCAGCGCTTCTACCTCGAGGCCAGTATCGTCAGCGATGCAGTCCACTTGGTAGTTATCCCAGATAAATTTGGCTTTGCAGAGGCTGTTCTCGTGCAGCGTCACCCCATTTTCGGGCGGTTCGACAAAACAGCCAATGGCTGTCAGGCTCAACAACTCAAAACAATGAGGCAGTGTCCGGGACACCTCCTTGATCTTGTTCAGGTTGTTGGTCGCAAAGCAGAGTCGAAGTTTTTCGGTAGGCACAATAGATTGAGGATGGGGTGGAGGCGAAGCCAAAATGGCTGTTGCCGAATCATGTTGGGTCAGAAAATCGAGGTCTTGCATGCGGATGGGTGACAATAGTTCCCAAGTTTGGTCCTGATGGTTGCGTGTCCGACGGATAACAACTGGTCTGGGCCAGGTTTGGTTCCGTATTGGGTCTGTTGGCTGGGCTTGGCCTCAATGGAGATGGCCAAGTCTCGGTCTATCTTTTTACGACAGTAGCCGACAGGATGGGTATCTGGAGGACTGTTTGACGATTGTTACATGCGCTCAGCATCAGGGGTCAGTGGTGGTAGGTTGGCTTACCTTTTCAGGTTTGTGCTCAGCAGGCCACTACTAAGTTCGGCGCAAAGGTACTGCTATTTAAGACAAAGCGATATGATCAAACCATGAATTGCCTTAACCCAGTCATTGACAAATGGGCAAAAAACCCCTAATGCCATTGGCACCATGCCTTACAGAACCGCCTTATGCCGTCAAAAACGCAAACCTTGGCCTGCCTGCTAGGTATTAGCGCTGGTCTTCGTGCTTTAGCAGCTCCAACACTCGTGGCGCATCCTGAAGGCTGATATTAAGACCATTGGCAAGGAAAACCGCCTTATTGGCTGTCTGCCATGCTTGCTGACTTGCCCCTGTTTGGGCTTGCAACATGGCCAAAGTCTCTTGGTAGAAAGGGTTCTGCGGCGCTAGTTTGGTGGCCTTTTCGGCTAGGCCTAGGGCTAAGTTGGCCGCATTTCGGGTCTCGATTTTGTGCAGGTGAAGCCACAAACAA
>CANHWS010000355.1 GCA_947464365.1 Cytophagaceae bacterium
AACACCCTAGAGGCTGACATCGCCAACCTAGAGGCCCAAATCGAAAAAGCAACCATTAGGGCACCCTTTAATGGCAAAGTTGGCACCCGGCTCATCAGTGTCGGAAGCTATCTTAGCCCTGGTACCATGATCACCTCTTTGGTCAGCCAGGACCCCATCAAGGTGGACTTTGCCGTACCAGCACGCTATGCTAGCCAACTGGCAGTCGGTGCAAACGTCAACTTTATTGCCGAGGGCGAAACTCAACAACATCAAGCCAAGGTCTATGCCATCGACCCAGTTGTTGATATGGCCACCCGTACCATCAAGCTCAGGGCCAAGTGCCCAAACCCAGCTGGCAAACTGTTGCCAGGGGCTTTTATTGCCGTTACCTACCCGCTCCAGAACCGCCTAGCTGCCATCACTGTCCCAACCGAAGCCCTTACCCTCAATGCGGGTATGGCGAAAGTCTGGGTCATCCGCAACGGTATGGCGGAGCCCATCAATGTCAAAACAGGCCAACGCCAAACCAGCCGCATCGAGATAACCGATGGCCTCAACACGGGCGACTCCCTAATCACGGTAGGCGTGCAGTTGCTCAAGCCAGGTGGCAAGGTTAGGGCCATAACGACCACAAGCAACTAGCCAAGGGGCTACCTCATCAGGACCATTGATTCTGATTAATGACTAATTACTCGGTCGGTCAGGACCAATGTCTGGTTTGATACTTGGGCTATTGTGCAGCAGAGCTAAGGATGGTGCGCACCTGTGCAACATCTAATCCGATCTGGAGCTTAAGTGCCTCCAGCGAGTCAAAATTCCACTCAGGGCGCAGGTACTTCACAAACGATAAGGTCAGATCCTGACCATATAGATCGCCCTCGTAGTCCAACAAATAGACCTCGATTGTGGTATAGGTACCGCCCACTGCTGGCCTATTACCTATGCTGAGCGCTCCCATTACACGTCCGCCACCAGGTAGGGTGACCCAGCAGGCATAGACCCCAATGGCTGGGACAAGTTTGTCCGCATGGCCCGGCTCAATATTGGCAGTAGGGTAGCCCAAAGTGCGGCCGAGCTGCTGACCCTTTACCACGGTGCCAGACAAGGTATAGGGACGACCGAGGTAGGTATTAGCCGTTTCGAGGTCGCCATCCAGCAACGCATGCCTGATCCGGGTGCTACTAACACCCACATGATCCACATCATGACGTGGTATCTCAATCACGTCAAACCCCAAGGCCGAAGCGTTGGCCTGCAGATAGGCAAAGCTACCTTCGCGGTTGCGGCCAAACCGATGGTCATAACCAATAACAAGGGTATGGGTCTGCAAGGCACCTTGCACAACATCGGCAATGTACTGGGCTGACGTCTGCTGGCTGAAAGCCAACGTAAAGGGCAGGACCAACAACGCATCAACCCCTTCTGCCTCCAGAAGGCTAATTTTTTCGTCCAGCGTGCTTAGGATCCGGACATCGTCCCCTACCCTATGTGGCAGTACCTGACGCGGATGCGGATCATACGTGATGACAACAGAGATCCCATCACAGCTCCTTGCGACTGCTATCAGTTGTTGCAAGATCCGTTTATGACCCACGTGCACACCATCAAAAGTGCCCGCAGTCACGACTGTAGTTCGCAAACCAGCGGCCTGCGCTGCTTCAATCCCGTAGAGTACTTTCATCAATGATCCCCTCAAGTCCAGAGGGATATGGTCAGTAATGGGGTCAGCCATGGGGCAATCTTGAATGATTGGCCTGGCTCAGGAATAAAGCTATCCAGAAGATGCCTTTGCCTAGCCTCATGGGCTGGGGCAAAGGCAACCTTGGTTTATTGTGGTAATCTGATCTCGAAGCAATAGAGAGGGGCCATTCCCTGACCCCTGGTCCGGATCAACCCAGCCTAATGCCTAAGCTAGGACAGTATCCCGTACCTCGGCATACACCTTGCCAAGCCCAGTTTCGAGGTCGATGCTGTATTTCCAGCCCAGCTTCGCCAGCTTGCTGACATCCATCAGTTTACGCGGAGTGCCATCTGGCTTAGTGCTATCCCATACGATCTCGCCAGCAAAACCAGTGACTTTGGCGATCATTTCGGCCAGCTGCCGGATCGTGACATCTTCGCCAGTACCGATGTTGACCAAGGTGCTGTCATCATAGGTTTGCATCAGGTAATAACAAGCGTCGGCAAGGTCATCAGCGTGTAGGAACTCGCGCATTGGCGTCCCACTACCCCATACCGTTACCGTCTTGTCACCCTGCACAACAGCCGTATGGAACTTACGCAATAGCGCCGGCAACACATGCGAATTGTTGAGATCATAATTGTCGTTCGGGCCATAGAGGTTGGTCGGCATCACCGAGATGAAGTTGCAACCGTATTGTGCCCGGTAGGCTTCGCACATCTTGATGCCCGCAATCTTGGCGATAGCATACGGCTCATTTGTCGGCTCAAGGACACCGGTCAGCAGGCTATCCTCGTTCATAGGCTGCGGAGCATGCTTAGGATAGATGCAGGACGAACCCAGGAACAACAACTTCTTGACACCATGCACATAGCTCTGGTGGATAACGTTGTTCTGGATCATCAAGTTTTCGTAGATGAACTGTCCCCTATAGGTGTTGTTGGCATGGATGCCGCCCACCTTGGCAGCTGCCAAGAAAACATAATCAGGCTTTTCGGCCTCAAAAAAAGCGGCAACAGCTTCCTGATTCGTGAGGTCCAGCTCCTTGTGGGTGCGGGTCACGAAGTTGCTAAATCCGTCGGCCTGGAGGCGGCGCATGATGGCTGATCCAACCATGCCACGATGCCCTGCGATATATACTTTACCTGATTTTTCCACGATAATCGGTTTGACTGCGGTTTATAATTGATTGGGTGACCTCCTCAGGTCTAAATGGAATAATTGGATGAGGTTGAGTTAAAGGCCACATCGGACGGAGCTCGGGGTTGGTCCCTCAGGCTGCCATCGGACCGGCCTATATTCTATTGGCATCATTGACCAAAAAGTAGGCCAAATACGCACGCTTATCCTGAGATTGATAGTCGATTTGGACACTAGTGTGGTGCAAATCGCGGTAGCATTGTTGCAACCACTCTATCCCCGTTGTCTGACCGCTTGTAAGGATACACTCCACTAACAGTCTAACCCTAGGTATCCGAGGGTACCGTGTTTATCAATACCACACCCAAAACATCCTTTACTTGGGATACACACCTTGCTAACTAGGTACGCTAGGTAAGCGCCCGTCCTAACAAGCCAGAAACAGAAAAAGGGCCATAAGCCCCTTTCCTGCATCCAGTGATAGCCTACTCGTAGTAGTTGAACACTTTATGACCACCTTCTGCAA
>CANHWS010000356.1 GCA_947464365.1 Cytophagaceae bacterium
CCTCATCAGCTGACCAAAACCTACTATGTCCCACAATCCGCCCCCTCAGCAGACCGATTTACCTATCCGTCGTGTAGCACTATTAGGTAGTACTGGGTCAATCGGGGTGCAGGCATTAGAGGTCATTGCGGCCAACCCAGAGCGGTTAGCTGCTGAGGTGCTAACAGCAGGCAACAATGCTGAATTGCTGATTACCCAAGCTGCACAATTTAAGCCCAATGCAGTTGCGATCGGCAATGATGACCTATATGATAAGGTCTTTTCGGCCCTAGACCCTCTCGGCATCAAGGTATATGCAGGCGCCAATGCCATCGCCGCCCTGACCGAAATGGACACGGTGGATATCGTCCTAACCGCTATGGTAGGCTTTGCTGGTCTGGTGCCAACGATGCGGGCCATCCGTGCACGTAAACCGATTGCCCTAGCCAACAAGGAAACCCTTGTAGTTGCTGGTGAGCTCATCACCAACTTGGCACAAGAGATGGGTGTCAATATCTACCCTGTGGATAGCGAGCACAGCGCCATCTTCCAATGCCTTGCTGGCGAGTTTCAGAACCCGATCGAGAAGATTATCCTTACTGCCTCTGGTGGACCATTTAGAGGGCGGACCAAGGAAGATCTACTGACTGTTACGAAGGCGCAGGCCCTCAAACACCCGAATTGGGAAATGGGTGCCAAAATCACCATCGACTCTGCCTCCTTGATGAACAAGGGCCTTGAGGTGATCGAGGCCAAATGGCTATTCGGCCTCCAAGCAGATCAGATTGAGGTGATCGTCCATCCCCAGAGCATTATCCACTCCTTGGTGCAGTTCCGGGATGGGAGCATCAAGGCCCAGCTTGGCTTGCCAGACATGAAACTACCGATCCAATACGCCCTAGGCTATCCTGATCGATTGGTCTCTGATTTCCCCCGCTTTTCTTTTTTGAATTACCCCAGCCTCACGTTTGAGCAACCTGACCTAGAGACGTTCCGCAACCTAGCCTTGGCCTATCAGGCAATGGCAGCTGGTGGTAATGCGCCTTGTGTGCTGAACGCCGCCAACGAGGTTGCCGTGGCCAAGTTTCTGGCGGATGAGGTTGGCTTCTTAGCGATGAGCGACCTAGTGGCAAATGCCCTGGCCAAAATCCCACATGCGACTGGCCTATCCCTTGAGGACTACATTGCTTGCGATGCCGTAACCCGTGCTTTGCTTTTGGCTTAGGCCTGATGACCTGCCCAAGGGCTTACCCGATGGCTGAGTATGCTACTAAGGTAACCTCAATTTGGAGATTGACGGAGCAACTATGCTGACAAGCTGATATATTGCTAACCGAAAAAACACTACCTGACCACCTAAGGGAAGCATAAAATGCCCCCTAACATCAGGTGTCTCTGCTTGACTGTAAATGGTCTTGACAAAGCACCATGCTTCTGATAGAATCCTCAAAATGACTGATACGCATAAGCCCTACATTGTGGGCATTACAGGTGGTAGTGCCAGCGGCAAAACCCACTTTCTCCGCAGTTTGATGGCGGCCTTCCCGTCTGATCAGGTCTGCCTAGTGTCACAGGATAACTACTATCGTGACATCGATCAGCAACCAAAGGACCGCGAAGGCATCGAGAATTTTGACATGCCTGAGTCCATTGACCATGAGCTTTACTCAGACCATATCAAGACTTTGGTTTCGGGCAAAGAGGTTGTGGTTAAGGAGTATAACTTCAATAACGCCACGGCCCCTGACACCTTCATTACCTATAACCCAGCCCCTGTGATCATCGTTGAGGGGATATTTGTGTTTCACTTCCGTGAGGTGGCCAATATGCTGGACCTCAGGCTCTTTGTTGACGCCACTGAAATGGTCAAGATCAAGCGCCGCATCATCAGGGATAACCGCGAGCGGGGATATGACTTGGATGATGTCCTTTATCGGTACGAACACCATGTCAACCCTACCTACCGCCAGTTCATCGAGCCCTATAAGGACAAAGCCGATCTCATCGTACCCAATAACCACAACTACGACAAGGCCCTTGGGGTGATAGTAGGCCACCTTCAACACGAAATCCAGAAACGTCAGCCCAAATAGCCAATCACTGTGTTCCCTTTGGTGCGAATGGGAAAGCCTGCAACTAGGCCCTATCCAGACCAATACAGACAAACAGACCAATTAGGGATAGCCTAGTTGGTCTGTTTGGTTTATAGGCTGTACTTTAGCAGTTGACTGGGGGCCAACAATTAATAGCACTCCACTCTTGTCCCAGCAGGGATCTAACATCTACACCAATCCTCTTAGACGAGAACTAATCATCATGTACGGCAACCTCAAGCAACATCTCCAGGAAGAGCTCGATGGCATCAAAGCCAACGGCCTCTACAAAGTGGAGCGCATCATCACTACCCCACAAGCAGCTGACATCCGGACGGACGAGGCTGGCGAGGTGGTTAACTTCTGTGCCAACAACTATCTGGGCCTTAGCTCACACCCTTTGGTGCTGGAGGCTGCCAAAGCATCTATCGATAGCCACGGGTTTGGGATGTCATCAGTGCGGTTTATCTGCGGCACACAAGACATCCACAAGGAGCTTGAGCGGAGGTTGTCAGAGTTCCTAGGCACTGAGGATACGATCTTATACGCAGCAGCCTTTGATGCCAACGGTGGTGTGTTTGAGCCCTTGTTCAACGAGCAAGACGCCATCATCAGTGATGAGTTGAACCATGCCAGTATCATTGACGGGGTACGCCTATGCAAAGCCAAACGGTTCCGCTACCTCAATGACAACATGGAGGACCTTGAGCGTTGCCTGCAAGAGTCGCAAGATTGCCGTTTCCGGATCATCGTCACTGACGGGGTCTTCAGTATGGATGGCACCGTGGCGCAACTGGACAAAATCTGTGACCTGGCAGACAAATACAATGCCTTGGTCATGAGTGACGAGTGCCACAGCACGGGCTTTATGGGTGCCACTGGCCGTGGTGTGCACGAGATGAAGGGCGTCATGGGACGGATGGACATCATCACCGGAACCCTAGGCAAGGCCCTAGGTGGTGCTAGTGGTGGGTTCACATCTGGCCGCAAAGAGATTATCGACCTATTGCGTCAACGCTCACGCCCATACCTATTCAGCAATACCTTGGCGCCGTCCATTGTGGGGGCTAGTTTGGCCGTGCTAGATGTCCTGTCCAACAGCACCGAGCTGCGCGATAAGGTCCATGCCAATACCCACTACTTCCGGACCAAGATGACCGAGGCAGGTTTTGACATCAAACCTGGTGAGCACCCGATCGTCCCGATCATGCTCTATGATGCCGTATTAGCCCAAAATATGGCCGCC
>CANHWS010000357.1 GCA_947464365.1 Cytophagaceae bacterium
ATATGGACTTGAGACGTCAAGACCAAGGCGGGTGCCGTTGTTATAGAACACAACGCTATCGATTGTGCCATCGGCATCAGTGGCGGTGGCGGCTAAGGTGGCAGCAGTACCTGCAAGTACTGTGGTCGCAGAAGCTGGGAACGTCAGACTAATGGTTGGTGCCTGGTTACCTGTCAAGACATTGGCACTGCTAAGCGTATTGGCACCACCATTGTCATAAGCCCGTGCAGTGATGCTATTGGCGCCAGCTGGCACCGTCCAACCAAGGGTATAAGGACTGGAGACGTCAAGACCAAGGCGGGTGCCGTTGTTATAGAACACAACGCTATCGATTGTGCCATCGGCATCAGTGGCGGTGGCGGCTAAGGTGGCAGCAGTACCTGCAAGTACTGTGGTCGCAGATGCAGGGTAAGTCAGGCTGATGGTTGGCGCCTGATTACCAGTCAATACATTGGCAGTACTAAGCGTATTGGCACCACCATTGTCATAAGCCCGTGCAGTGATGCTATTGGCACCAGCTGGCACCGTCCAACCAAGGGTATAAGGACTTGACACATCACGACCCAAGCGAGCGCCGTTGTTATAGAACACAACGCTATCGATTGTGCCATCGGCATCAGATGCGGTGGCGGCAAGGGTCGCACTTGAGCCAGCGGTTAATGTCGTGGCTGAGCCAGGATAGGTCAGGCTAACGGTAGGTGGACTATTGGTCCAGAATACTTGCAAGTCATCTAGGAAAATTGTGTTGTAGGTGGAGGCACCGATATAGGTGAGGTAATACAACATATAGTAGGTACCAGTGGTCGGAACCGTAAAAGTTGCATTGTAGGTCGTGAAAGCCGTCCCGACATTGGTCACAGACGTGATGATGGTCTCTGCTCCGTTGCGGGCCCTTGTGCTGTTGAAACAAGCAAAAAAGTTGCGCCTATTGGTTGCTCCCGATTTGATCGTGAACCGACAAGTATAGGTGATACCAGCGGTGAATGTGTAGCCAGTGCTGAGGGCAAAGTTTGGTATCCCGGTGCCGCCCATGTACTTGTTGTATAGGGACCCAGTATTAGATACCCCACCAGTGGTAACGACCTTCCAGTCGTTGCCGCCAGCGACGGTACTAAAGAGCCAGCCAGGATTGGTTCCGGCATCAAAGTTTTCGTTCAGGACATAATTCTGTCCTCTGGCAAAGGGTATGGAGGAGCCCAAACATGACAGTAGCATGCAAAGGCGTATCCATCTATTGATGGCACGCATGGTCGATATTGGTTAAGATGGTGGTAAGTGTGTGCTGCCAATCAACAAGCGCAGGAGCTGGCAATTCGTCTGGCTGCTTGGCATTGTAAAGGTGCAAAAATGGCCCCTACAGTACCTATACGTAATGTGAACACGTTATGAACACCAGTTATTCAGCCGCAGAGGACCTGTTCAGATCCTGTTCAGGATCATCAAAACCCCTAACCATGTTTTGCCGAATAATTTTTATACCTTGCCTTCGGCTTTAGAAGTCCCCCTGAGGACAAAACCTGATAAATCAATGAGCGAACTAGTAGAGCGCGAACATCTTCGCCGCTATGCCAACCAACTCGAGCAAAAGCTCGGCTGGGGCCCCGTTGCTGACTGGGGCCAAAGGGACTTTGTCCAGCTCAGTGACCTGATTTTTCAGACAGCCAAAATCAATGTTTCGGTCACGACCCTCAAACGGATACTTGGGCGCGTCGAGTACAAAGGCCTGCCCTATACGGCTACACTCAATGCCTTGGCACAGGTTTTGGGCTATTCCGACTGGTTAGCCTTCAAGATGGGGAAGTCAGAACAGTCCATAGAGCCAAGCCCCTTAGCTGATTTGATCAACCCTCGAGCCCTGAGGCCAGAAGAGCCATCAACACCTTGGTACCAAAACCAATTAGCGTGGCGAGGTGCCGGAATTGGGTTGTTTTTCGGACTACTAGTTGGCAGCCTAATGTTCTTGCTCCGACCAATCGAGTATCCTACACCAGAGGTCTATACTGGCCCCAATATCCTTGAAGTATCGCCTACTGTCTCTGATGGCAAACTACCAGCCAAGTTCTACTACAAATACGTTATACCAAAAGCCTATAAGCGCAACCTAAACGTCATTAACATTGATGGTGTGCCTGACCGGCCAATCCGATTTCTGCAAGAAGACAGTATCGGCCAAGGAAATGGCGAGTTCCGGATCAACAAAGCAGGACTCTATATCGCCAAGATCTTCAGCAACAAAACCATGCTTGGATATCAACACTTCGTGATACCGACACAAGGCTGGGTGACGCGGTTTAATCAATTAGGGCAACAAACCACAGGCAAGAGTTTCCGCAGTAACGGAATGATGAATGTTCACCTCCCAGATTTGGTCGAGCATGGCATTGACACCACGGCTGATTTCCTGATGGAATACGTTCGGGTAACGGACTTCGGTTTTGATGGGGATGATATGGTGCTAGAGTGCCGACTCAAGTGCCACTCCAACAGCTATAACCACAACAGGCCCAAGTTCGGCATCAAGGTGCGGGGTAGCGGCCTTCCTATCCACCTGACTTTTGATGCCTCCAGCACATCGCATGATATTTATAATCAATATGCCGACGTTGTGGTCCCGGTCACGGACCAAAAGAAGTACTTTGTGAAACCCCTCAATGATTTTTCCTACATCAAACTCATCATCAAGGATAAAAAGGCCACCATCTTGCTGGATGACAAACAAGTTTATTCGCTGACCTACACCAAGCCAATTGGGCGTGTGTTCGAGCTTTCTTCCATCTTCCGTGGCCTTGGCGAAATGGATATGATCAGGATCAGCAACAATGCCGGGCAAGCCCTATTTGAAGATGATTTTTAGTGGATTTGACTACTCACCCACTCAAGCTCCATCTTACAAGTACTTGGTCAGGTCAAAGCGCATGTGTTGGCACTAAAACCTAACCAACCGCATTGTCTTTTCGTCCTGGCATATAATGACCCGTTGGCCATTAGGTAGCCTTTTGCTGGTATTGGGTACCACTTTGATGTCTTGCCCCTTGCCCGTGATGGCGGTATAGCCCATGGTTTCGCCAGTGCCCGTCATCCGGATAATGAAACCTGAGGCTGCTTTCATCTTGATCAAAACAGACTCGTGTTTGAAGCCACTCATATAGTTAGGGCTGGCACCGTACAATTGCTCAGCAAGGGCATAAGGGCCATTTTCGTCAGCAGCGAAGACTGAGCCTGCACTATAGATACCATCATTGATCATTGGAGGTGCCTGTTCATTCTCAGCCTGGAGTGCAGATTCTCTACTTCGCATGATCGGAATAACAA
>CANHWS010000358.1 GCA_947464365.1 Cytophagaceae bacterium
AATTGGTTTGTGGACCAAGCAGCCGCCCCTAGCCTGAACGTTAGTCTCGTCGCCTATCCAAGTGCAAGATAATGGAAGTGGGGTGCAAATTGCTAGTGGACAGGATTTTAATGTAAGGAGGGGCGGTAAGGTAGTAATGTGTTTTGTTACTTTTCGTAAAAAGACGCCACCGTCTGGTATCAGACCAAAGGAATCTCTACCTTAGCGGATGGCAACTATGTCAGTAGGGTAAACTTTGTAGGTGGGGATATGGACAGATCGATTGGATATTCAGGGCTTGGGCGGGCGACACTGCTTGAAAACACCTTTAAGAAGCACCACATCGGGGCATTACTCTATGGACCGGACCAAGTGGTGAGGGCCAATAAGTTCAACACAAACCTAACGGGGGTCTATCTGGGCACGCCGTCCGGCAACTTTGTGGCTTTGCAAGGTAACCGCTGGAGCACCGACCCGCAGGACTACCCGGTACGCTCTACTTTGACGCTGAGCTGTAATCAATTTGACCAACCGTGGAACAACCCAGAGGCCAATGCCGTGGGGGTTCTGATTTCGGATGGTGTCAAATTGCCAAATATTGGGGGGGGATCGTGGTGCAACAGTTGGCGGTGACCCAGCTGGCAATGTATGGCCGAAGACAGGGTTTACATTGGGTGATCCTTTGCCCGGTAATTGTGGGTTTGTTCAATGTGCGGATATAAATGAGTCACCATCGATTGATGTGCCTAGTACTACCGTGCCCGTCAAAACAAGTGCAGCGCTAACGACGACCTATTATTACTACTCCAACGAGTATGTTTTCCCCTCACGGACGACCACCACTGGCAATGTAATCTTCGAAAATTCGATAGGGATCACCCTGACAGGTGATAACTATGGAGAATCCACCTGTCTGGCCAATTGTCCATGGGATATTATTTTTAATAACCACTTTAAGGTAGATAACTGCTCAGAAATCGACCAAGAAAATTGGCCATTAAAAAGTCGAGGTGTTACGGGATTAGATGGTAATAGGTCCCTTAATGGAATATCCATCTACCCTAACCCTGCAATGGGAAGCCTGACTTTCAGGAACCAAACGGAGGAGCGGTATGATTGGTTATTGATTACTGATGTACTGGGCAAAACAAAGCGTTTTGCATTGCAGGACCAAGAAAGTCAAACCTTATCGCTTGCTGAGTTATCGGCAGGTTGTTATTCGGTTGCTGTTTTGAGTTCAACTAGCCGTGAGACCTTAGGTAATCTAATCGTCACCAAATAATGAAATGGATCTGGCTAATGATGCTGTTGTTGTTCACCCTTGTCAGTCACATGGTATGGGGACAGCAAATATTGCAAGAGAGGCTATATGAAGTCAAGTTTGGTTCACTTCGGGCCTTTGGAAAGTTGCCATTTGGCTATGGTTTTGCATTCAAATTACCAGCTGCAGGCGGCACTTTGGGCTCAAGAGCGGCAGTATTGTTCTTGAATGATAACCTTGATACGCTCAATCTGTATTATCAAAACAGAAATGCAGAGATATCATTTCCTCCCTTGGCGATTGATAGTTTTTCGTCCATGGTAGTGACAGCAGAAAGCAATTTCACAGTACCAGGCACGATGTTCACCCAGGTACACAAGTTTGGTTATGTGATGGGCAATGTGCTACAACCAGGGTCCCAGACCAACTATTTAGTTACTTGTGGGATCAAACGGCCTGATAAAGGATTTCTGGTTTGTGGGGCCAAAACGACTGGTCTCAATCCAACAAGGGTTGCAGGTTTCAGAATCTGGACCGATTCACTCGGCGTTCAGCAGCGTCAGGATACGGTTCTTGATTTTGGGGGAATCACACGTGTTGACCGCATTTTTCATCGTCCGGGCGGAGGTTACTATTTAATCGGCACATGGAGCAATACAGGCTGGGTGAAGGGTATCGATGCAGTTGGTCGGACCATAGATAGTGCGGTTTTATTTCAGAAAGTGAATCCAGTTAGGGATATTACTGCTAAATTTTTTGCTGAGCCTGCCCCAGGGGGGGGGTCTTGTATTCGGTTACCTACCAGTCGGGATCCAATTATAGGTTTGAGTACGGCTTCACCAAAAATGGTAGTAAAATCTGGTCTGATAGCGGGGATTACATCATCATGCCACCACGCATTAGTACGGATACAACAGCTATTATTTATCATACCGATGGTCAAAATAGCACACCTCAATACAGCCCTGTGATGAAGCGCATCCATGTGCCTACTGGCCGTGTTATTTGGCAACAATTGTTCCAAGGGGGGCAGTGGCTAGGCATTCGCAAAGCCATAGAGCGGTATGACTATGATGGTCAAGGTAATTTTGTCATGGCAGGAGCAATGGTGTCACCAATCACTGGATTTTGGGCTCTCTACTTGGTTCGGGTTGGCAATGTCGGTTTCCCCTTCAACCCAGCTACTAACCTGCCGCCGCATGATAAACGTGAGGTGATTCGGCTATCGGCCTACCCCAATCCCTTTAGTGATGGTAACCTTACCCTAGACTATGAAGGCCAAGGGGATGTCAGGGTGTTTTCATCTGCTGGGCAACTGGTGCATACTGTCCTGTCTCACCAAGGGGGTTCAGTTTTGTCCTTGCCACCATTGCCCGCTGGGGTCTATAGTGTGATGGTACGGGTGGGTGGTTCGGTGCGCTGGGTACGGGTTGTGAGAGGGTAAATGATTTGCTTACGTCGAAAGTGACCAGATTACTGATGGCGTCCAATTAACGATAATCCTTGGGGCAGAATGCAACCATTGCGCATAAGTTTTCGTTCCATGCAACTCTAAAGCGGAAACTCAGTATGCTTCAACAATAGGCTGTTAGCACCTACGGTATAGGCATAACAAGCAGCAGGAATAAAGTGGAGGGTAGCGTTGCCTACAACACAATCCATCGTTACTGTGCGGGAGGTAACTACGGCGTTTGGCAGGTTGTGGTTATCCAGAAAGGTGGAGAGGCTTTTTAACTCGTTCAGGTTGCTGGCATACCGGTCAGACCATTTACATTCGACAGCGGCCCCTGGTTTTAGGAATTGGTTCATGAGTACAATGTCAACTTCCCCGTCTTGGCCTATTGCTTTTTCTTTTTGCCAACGGGCATAGTATACCGCTGCATTCCGGTGCATCCATTGAGCCATGATGGCAGTTTCAACCAAGTCACCAATGGCTTGGTCTTCTGGGCCGACAGGCGAAAACAAGGCCCTTCTTAAAGATGGATTGGTAAGATAAATCTTGAAAAAATTGGCTCGTTTGAATGCCTTACCTGCCATATCGATCCTATGTACCCGTTTGATTAGGAAGGC
>CANHWS010000359.1 GCA_947464365.1 Cytophagaceae bacterium
CAAAATTGCCATAATCGGGAGTGGTAGCTGGGCTACGGCCTTGGTCAAAATCCTGACCGAGGGCAATGTCCGCCTGCAATGGTGGGTTCGCCTGCCAGAGGATGCGGACTACATCAGGCAGTACCACCATAACCCTCGCTACTTAGCTGATGTCCAGATCAACACCCGCAAGGTGAAGGTCACCCATAAGGTGAAGGATGCGCTAAAGGGTGCTGATTATGTTATTTTGGTAACACCAGCTGCCTTTATTCAGGAGGCACTTAGTGGCTGCACCCCGGCTGACTTTGCAGGCAAAATGGTCATCACTGCCATTAAAGGCTTAATCCCAGACCTCCACCTATTGGTAACGGACTGGGTAGAGCAAACATTTGGGGTGCCACAGACCAGCCAGTGTATCATTGCCGGTCCTTGCCATGCTGAAGAGGTTGCGATGGAGCGATTGAGCTATCTGACCCTTGCCTCGCCTAGTCAGCAGGTGGCCACAGCCATGGCAGATATGCTGCGTTGTCGTTTTGTCCATGCCAGCACCAATGCGGACCTATATGGTACCGAGTTTTGCGCTGTGATGAAAAACGTTGTGGCCTTGGTTTCAGGAATTTGTCATGGCCTTGGCTATGGGGATAACTTCCAGGCGGTGTTGGTGAGTAATGCTATCCTGGAGATGGAGCGGTTCCTCCAAACGGTATCGCCTGCGTTCCGGAACATGGGCCAAAGTGCCTACCTAGGGGATCTGCTGGTGACGGCCTACAGCCAATTCAGCCGTAACAGAACTTTTGGCAATATGATCGGACGAGGATATAGTGTCGCTAGTGCCCAGATGGAAATGAACATGGTGGCAGAGGGCTACTATGCCGTCAATAGCCTCTGGCGCCTGAACCAAACCTACGCCGTCGAGATGCCGATTCTGGAAGCGGCCTACCAGATATTGTATAACAAACACCCAGCCCAACAGGAGATCACCAAGTTGCAGGATACCTTTAAGTAGTATCGCTTGTGTTACCAATAGGCAAGCTAATCAGTACCAAAACCACTCCACTATGCTAATCGACTCTGCCAACTCGCCTGAATTAAACGGTAAATACTTAGGCACCATTACCAAGGACTTCGTAGCCGTGGCCGATGTGGTCAAAGAGGCGAGCTATGCCATGCGCCAACGTGGCATTTCGGACCACCCGATTTTCCCGATTTGCAAATCTGAGCAGCCGATTGGGGCCTTGTTTATCAATAAGTATGAAGAGCGAGACGACATCGCCCCAGGGTTCCGTGAGTGGTCGTTTTACATCTCCTACCTAGACGAGTTTGTGCAGCGTGGCCTGATTGAAGAAGAAGGGCAACCCGCCTTTCTGGAGGCCTACCGTGACCCTGATGAGTATTGCTGCCTGATGGTCATTGACCCTGACTTTACGAATTTTGTGTTTGTGCCGTATCCGGAGGATTGATTTGGAGGTGCAAAGGCTGCTAGTCCTACTTTGATTTTGCTTTACCAGCGATCCCACCAAGACCTACTCCTCCTCCGGCACATAAATCAAGGTACTCAACCCCTCTTCATTAAAGAACTGGTTGGCAAGGTCTGCGAGTTGGGCGGGTTTGATGGCGTCAATTTGGTTGAAGATTTCGGGTAGGCTTTCCATGCGGCCGGCATCTAGCAGGCTTTTACCAAGGGCGAGGCATAGGTTGAGGTTGCTTTCTTCGCTCATCGCCAACTGGCCTTTGAGTTGCTCCTGCACCTGCCGCATCTGGGTGATGCCGAGTGGTTTTTCACGCAATTTCCGCAGCTCTTGTTTGACTAGTCGCTGCACACGGTTGATCTGCCGTGGCTCCGTGCCATAATAGATGCTAAAAATTCCCGTATCGCCGTATGGGGTAAAGCCTGCCTCGATGGCATAAGTTAGACCATGTTTTTCACGCACAGCCAGGTTAAGGCGGCTATTCATCGCTGGTCCACCTAGCATATTGGTCAGCATTACTAACGGTAGCCGATCTGGGTGGGTGTAGGCCAAGGCAGGGCATCCCATCAGGACATGGGCTTGGGTGATGGGTTTTTCCTGGGTAATGGTTTGCGGTACATAGCCACTGAAGGCAGTACGCGGGTTGGCAGGTGTCGAGCGGGGTTTTGACTCAAGCTGTGCCCCAACAGTGCGCATCACCTGGTCCATTGTCATGGGACCAACGGTAGCTAGGACCAGCTTATCGGTATTAAGGTGTTGTGCCACAAATGCCAAAAAGGCGTCTCGACTGGTTGCCTTTACACTTTCTTGGGTGCCTAGGATGTTGTTACCCAGGGTGTGATTCCGGAAAATCAGGCTGTCAAACTCATCGCTAATGGCATCGTCTGGCGAGTCTAGGTACATGGCCATTTCTTCCAGAATGACTTGGCGCTCCTTTTCTATTTCCTTCTCAGGGAAGATGGAGTGGAACAAGATGTCCGTCAACAGGTCAGTGGCCTTCTTGAAATGCGGGGCAAGCACCGAGGCATAAAAGCAGATTTTTTCCTTTGTGGTATAAGCATTAAGCTCCCCACCGATGCGCTCCAACGTGTTGCAGATATGGAAGGCTTTATGGCTTGTGGTGCCTTTGAAGGCCATGTGCTCCCAGAAGTGGGCGAGGCCTTGTTCGTGCGGGGCTTCGTCACGGCTGCCTGCGTCGAGCACAAAGGCAGCGTGCGCTATTTTGGTGTGTATGACTTGTTTGTGTGCGATCCGGATGCCGTTTGGCAGTTGACGTACCTCGTAGTCGGGAGTGGTGATGCCCATATTCACCTGCAAATAAAACCAAAAAATGAGCGCCATGGGCCGACTTCTTTTTTGAAAAGGGCACCTTTGGGCTTTTCTTTACGTTGTCGTTAGGATAGGGGCCAATACCAATCGGTCCCACATAATCCTCAACCTACCCCCCCCCCAACAATGAAAGTACTTGTTACAGGCGGTGCCGGCTTTATAGGCAGTCATACAGTGGTTGCCCTCGTCAAGGCAGGCTATACCCCAATCATCATCGACAACTTCGAGAACTCAGACAAATCTGTACTTGATGGATTATCGGAGATATTGGGCGCTCAACCCCTCTGTTATGAAGGTGATTGCCGTGATGGTGAGCTACTGTCTATGATCTTTGAGGCCCATCCAGACCTGCAAGGTGTGATCCACTTTGCTGCCAACAAGGCTGTGGGTGAGTCAGTTAAAGACCCGCTCAAGTACTATGACAACAACCTTGGCAGTACCATCACCTTACTCAAGGCAATGGTGCATTATGGTGTGCCTAACCTTGCCTTTAGCAGCAGTTGTACCGTTTATGGCCAGCCAGAGGTCC
>CANHWS010000360.1 GCA_947464365.1 Cytophagaceae bacterium
AGGCCTGCACAACGGTCAAAGATCTGGGGGAATTCTACCTGCGGAGTCATAAGAGGGGCTATTTTGATTGCTAACCAAATTTACCCTTTCATACCCGTGGGTGAAGGCCCCCTTCATGAAAATTTTGTGGGGATATTGTTAGCAGAATAGATGGGGATAGATCCCTCAAAAAACAGATAATAACCGCCTATGCAGATATACGGTTTTGTGGGTCCAGATATCTAGTCTAATTTGCGTCGAAATGGTGCTGATGCCAGCATCAGACCATGGTCAGGTAGTCATATTGTAGCACTTGCCAGATACGTTTGGCTTGCTGAAGGCAATTTTCTACCTTGGCCTTCAAGCATACACCATTAGGCTGGCTCGCCAATGCGCCCCAGTCACCCGAAAGTCGATTAGATAGCCCGTCTACTGGTCGATCCATAATCAGAAGTCCAATAACAACAACTGTTGGGGCGCCATCCTAAGCCTCCGACTAATAGGTCCAGACACATAGCTGCTACCCTTAGGAACCATCCACCTCTTGGGAAATCTTCGTGCCTTGGTCACTAGTACTAACATATATCACCTAGCAACCCTAATCGCTACGCTCCGAAATGGATAAGTTCACCTACATCGCCAACGCAGACCCAGCCGTCATTGATGACCTCTATCAAGCCTGGAAACAAAACCCCGAAAACACCAGTGCCGACTGGAACAAGTTTTTCGAAGGTTTTGAGTTCAACCAACAGTTTGGCGAAGGCAAACCTGCCGGCAGTGATGGTCCATCCATTAGTGGTGGCGGACTGAACCCCAAAGAGATTGCCGTTCGGAACCTGATCTATGCTTGGCGGACCCATGGTCACCTCCAGAGCAAAACCAACCCAGTGCGCCAACGTCGGGATCACAAAGCCCGTTTGGCCCTGTCGGACTTTGGACTAAGTGATGCTGACCTCGGCACCGTATTCAACGTCGGTAGCGAGATCGGTCTTGGCCCAGCGACCCTTGGCAAAATCCTCGAAACCCTCAAGGCGACTTATGAGCGCAGCATCGGGTTCGAGTACATGTACATCCGTGACCCAGAAATGCTTAGCTGGCTTCAGCAACGGATCGAGCATCAGTACCCGACTTATAACCCAAGCGCAGACGAAAAGAAACGCATCCTGTCCAAACTGAACGAGGCGGTCGTTTTCGAAAACTTCCTGCATACCAAATACGTTGGCCAAAAACGTTTTTCGCTCGAAGGTGGCGAGACAACCATCCCTGCCCTTGACACCCTAATCAATGTCAGCGGCGAAAATGGCGTGGTAGAGGTCGTGATCGGCATGGCCCACCGTGGTCGCCTCAATGTCCTGGCTAACACCATGGGCAAAACCTACGAAAACATCTTCAATGAGTTCGAAGGCACCGCCATCCCAGACATGACAATGGGTGATGGTGATGTCAAGTACCACATGGGCTTTAGTAGCGAAGTTACAACCCCAGCAGGCCACTCCTTGCACCTCAAGCTAGCGCCTAACCCTAGCCACCTTGAGGCTGTCAACCCAGTTGTCGAGGGCTTCACCCGTGCCAAAATCGACACCTTATATGCGGGAGATGCTGGCAAAATCCTACCGATCCTGATCCATGGCGATGCCGCCGTTGCTGGCCAAGGTATCGTTTACGAAGTTACCCAGATGGCCCGCCTTGAGGGCTATAACACAGGTGGTACCATCCACTTCGTGATCAACAACCAAGTAGGCTTTACCACTGATTTTGACGATGCTCGCTCTGCTATCTATTGCACCGACGTGGCCAAAATCCTGGACGCCCCTGTGCTACACGTCAATGGTGATGACCCAGAAGCCGTTGTTTTTGCCTCACGCCTGGCTGCAGAGTTCCGTGCCAAGTTCAAGCGTGACATCTTTATCGACATGGTCTGCTATCGCCGCCATGGCCACAACGAAAGTGATGAGCCCAAGTTCACCCAGCCATCGCTCTACAACGTCATTGCCCGCCACCAAAATCCGCGGGAGGTTTATAACGAGCAGCTCATCACCCGTGGTGATGTGGATGCCGAGCTGGCCAGCCGCATGGACAAGGAGTTCCGCGAGCTGTTGCAGGAGCGCCTCAACATGGTTAAGCAGAACGCCCTACCCTACCGCTACCAACCAATGGAGCGTGAGTGGCGTGAGCTCCGCAAACGTACCACTGCTGACTTTGACCAGAGCCCTAACACCGCCATTACTGCCGAGGTCCTAGACCAAGTAGGCAGGGCCCTATGCGAAGTCCCTGCTGATTTCCGTCCGCTAAAACAGATCGAAAAACTACTGAAGGACCGCAAGGATATGTTCTTCGAAACCCAGAAACTCAACTGGGCAGCTGCCGAGCTATTGGCTTATGGGTCGATCTTACTTGAGGGTAACATCGTCCGCCTCAGTGGACAGGATGTATGCCGTGGCACCTTTAGCCACCGCCATGCCGTCCTGACCGACTCGTTAGACAACCACAAATACAGCAGCCTAGACCACATCAGCAGCACCCAGCAGCCGATGCGTATCTACAACTCCTTGCTGAGTGAGTATGCCGTCATGGGCTTTGAGTTCGGCTATGGTATGGCCAACCCGAACGCCCTCGTGATATGGGAGGCTCAGTTTGGTGACTTTGCCAACGGTGCTCAGGTCATGATTGATCAGTTTGTCGCTGCTGGTGAAAGCAAATGGCAACGTATGAACGGTCTTGTCCTCTTGCTGCCACACGGCTACGAAGGCCAAGGACCAGAGCACAGCAATGCCCGTCCTGAGCGGTTCTTGCAGCTAGCTGCAGAGCACAACCTCATCGTCGCAAACATGACGAGCCCAGCCAACTTCTTCCACTTCCTGCGTCGGCAGTTGGCTTGGCCATTCCGTATCCCAGCTGTGGTGATGTCGCCTAAGTCTATGCTCCGCAACCCTGAGGCGGTCTCGCCAGTGGCTGAGTTTACCTCTGGCACCTTCCGTGAAGTCATCGGCGATGATACCGCAACTGCCAAATCCGTCAAGCGCATTTTGCTCGTCAGTGGCAAGCTCTACTATGAGCTAAACGAACGCCGCATTACCGAGAAGCGCAAAGACGTTGCCATCGTCCGTCTGGAGCAGCTGCACCCCTTCCCGTACAAACAATTGCAAGCCGAGCTGGATAAGTACCCAGCCAAGGCCCAGATCGTTTTCGTCCAAGAAGAGCCACAGAACATGGGTTACCTACGTTTTGTCCTCCACAAGATGGGCGATCGTGCACTCAACCTGAATGTTCAAGAAATTCTAGAAGTCAACGAGGAGCAAATGAACCTTGCCGG
>CANHWS010000361.1 GCA_947464365.1 Cytophagaceae bacterium
GAACATCGTCCAATTGTTTAGCGCTGAGGACCGCGAGTTCCGGAAGTTTGATGCCATCAACGTGCAGCACAAAAAGGCCAATATCCGCTCGGTCCTGATCTATGCCATCTACTTCCCAGTGGCGGAGGTAGTGGGTGCAGCAGGTACAGGTTTACTAGTCTGGTATGGTGCGCGCGAAGTCATACATGAGCAAGTTACGCTTGGGGTGCTGATCGCCTTCATTATGTACATCGGTATGTTCTTTAGGCCGATCCGGACGATTGCTGACCGATTTAACACCCTGCAGCTCGGGATCGTAAGTGCAGACCGTATCCTAAATCTGCTTGACAATCAGGATACAACCGTGCGTGATGGTGACCTTGAGCCTGTAGTCCTTAGGGGAGCCGTTACGTTCGAAAACGTATGGTTCGCCTACAAGGACGAGGACTATATTCTCAAAGACATCAGCCTTACCGTTAAGCCCGGCGAAACTATTGCATTGGTAGGCGCTACTGGGGCGGGCAAATCCTCGATCATCAACCTGCTAAACCGCTTTTATGACATCAACAAAGGGCGGATTTTGGTCGATGGCTACCCGATAGAACAATACGAACTGGACTATCTGAGGGGCCATATCGGAGTCGTGCTTCAAGACGTTTTCTTGTTCAGTGGTAGTGTGCGAGACAACATTACACTTTACAACCCCAACATCGACGATGCCCAGATCATGCGGGCTGCCGAAGCTGTGGGGGCCTTGCCATTCCTGCAAAAACTACCTGGTGGGCTGGACTATGACGTAATGGAACGTGGGGCGACCCTATCCGTTGGTCAGCGGCAATTGGTGAGCTTTATCCGGACGATGGTTTATAACCCTAGCATCTTGGTACTGGATGAGGCCACTAGCTCTGTTGATACCGAAACAGAGTCGCTAATCCAGGAGGCATTAGGCCACATGATGAAGGGCCGTACCTCGATCGTGATTGCCCATAGGCTCAGTACCATCCAGCAGGCAGACGTCATTATGGTCATGGATAAAGGTGAGATCAAGGAGCGAGGCACACATGAGCAGCTCTTGGCCCTTGGTGGATTCTACGCTCAGCTCCATGCCATGCAATACAAAGATATTCTGGTCGGCTAGGCACTACACCAGGCCAAATCTATCCTATTTATAGCCCTACACCCTCCTTTCTATAATTGAATGAAGCCGAAATCCACACTTGCCGAAATTGAGCAATTCATTAAAGAATTTTCTGACACATTTGAACACGCTGATACCCGATTTGAGATCTGGGAAAACGTCAAATTCACACAAGTTGGGGATAACTTAATATTGACGGGCAAGGTCGCTTTTACTGATCTATTTGAGCAGCTCGAGCGTCACTTCCCAGATCAAACTTTCATCAATGGTTTGATCGAGCTACCGAATCTGCCAGAAGAATTTACTGAAAAAGAGTACGGTTTTGTGATCCAGGGCTACGTTAATCTACGACGTGAGCCCAACCATCGGTCCGAGCTACTGAGCCAGTTATCATTGGGTTGGCCCTTGATGTTGTTGGAAGTATCGGGAGAGTGGGTCAGGGTCGTTAACCATCTGGATGGCTATTACGGCTGGGTGCATCGTGGTGGTATCTGGTGCTGCTCAGAAGATGAGGTGAACGAATTGACCCAATATCTGGATGGCACCTACCGAATCAGTCGTGGCTTTACCCACATTTTGGATACATCAGGCGCACGGCAAGCGAGCCAAATCTGGATTGGTCCGGGTGCGCTGATAGCCTCTTGGGATGAGATGCCACCCCTTATGACTACCGATAGTGTTAAACAGGTCCTGCACTATAGCATGCTGCCTGACGACTCAGTAATAGTGGTAGAATCGGAAGATTACGAGGCCATAGATAAAATCTATATCCCGTTGCTTACCGAAGAGCGCACGGAAATGCCTATCAACCCAAATGCCTACGAACTTTGGATGGGCACACCCTACCTCTGGGGTGGCAACACGATGGGTGGCATGGATTGCAGCGGATTTATCCAGCTCTACGCCCTTTGTAATGGCTATTTTGCCCCTCGTGATGCTGATCGCCAATATCGCAGCTCGGCAGTTGAGCAAGATCTCAGCATTGAGCAATTAGCCGAATATGACCTGTTGTTTTTTGCTGACCCAGGCAAGAAGGTAAGCCATGTAGCCCTCCATATTGGTGAAGGCCGTTTTGTCCATGCAGATAGCCACTTGAGATACAATAGCCTTAACCCCGTGCATGATGACTTTGCCCAGAAGCGGTTGGACACTTGGGTAGGAGTTGGCAAAATGTCAGGCTTCCCTACAGCTGACCTGCCTGCCTTATGTGACGTATTGTTTTTTCGCCGTTCTCATTTTGCAAAATCCCAACTTTGCGGCACCGAACACTAACAATGCCCCAGCTCAGCTGCAACGCCACTGAATTTGGCTTACTTCAAACGACCTATAACTCCATCTGCCAATCAAACCCCTAGTAACCACATGATCGTCTATAACGTCACCATCAACATCGAGGCCAATGCACACCTAGAGTGGCTCAGCTGGATGCAGCAAGTCCATATCCCGCAAGTGATTGCGACTGGGTTGTTCCATGGCTACCGAATGCTGCGGGTCCTGAACACCCAAGAGGACGAAGAAGGCTTCACCTATGCCATCCAGTACCAACTACAGTCAATGAAGGAGTATGACGAGTATATTGACCTCTATGCTACTGCTTTGCGCGCCGACACCGAGAAGATGTTTGGCGGTCGCTATGTAGCCTTCCGCACGCTTTTAGAGGAGGTCTAGGGGGCCAAAGTGCCACTGCCTAGCTTTTGCTGGTAAGGCCATTGGGGTAGTCTGAATATTTTTTGGGTTTTTTGGCCATCCTACTTGTGGCCTAAGAGATTATCCTTACCTTTGCAATCCTATCTGCAAACAAAGGGTTTTAGGCCATTAGTTTCTGGGTAGGTCAAGGTCCAAACAGACCCCATTGATACCCCAAACGAGGGGAGTTTAGCTCAGCTGGTTCAGAGCATCTGCCTTACAAGCAGAGGGTCGGGGGTTCGAACCCCTCAACTCCCACATTAACAAGAAGCCACCTCATTTTGGGGTGGCTTTTTTGTTTTGGGGTAGGGCTAAGCCAATTGTCAGTAGCTGACTATTGAAGCTTAACAGAAGGTTTGGCAATACCAAGGTTTAAGGACCATAAGTCATCACTTAGCCAATATACATGGCCAGCTCCGAACCATCGCGAATCCTTTGGAGCTACCAGGATTGTAAGGCTGGTACTCTTTTTGGCAGTTTAATAA
>CANHWS010000362.1 GCA_947464365.1 Cytophagaceae bacterium
AAGGCACTGAACGAAGTGATCAATTTACCTGGCTCTGCCAGCAAACAACCAGCGATATCTGTCACTGGCGATACCATCTACTTTGTATCTGACCGCCCAGGTGGTTTGGGCCTCAACGACATCTGGATGTCAACCAAAAAGCCAGGTACCGAGCTTTGGCTTAAGGCAACCAACCTTGGCAAAAATATCAACACACCTTACCAAGAGGTTAGTCCTTCTGTTGGCCCAGAGGGTCTGTTGTTCTTCGCTTCTAACGGTCGCGAAGGCATTGGTGGCCTTGACGTCTTCATGAGCGAAAACCGTGGCAATGGCAAAGTGACTAACCTAGGTTATCCTTTCAATAGCAACCGTGATGATTTTGGTTTCCTGATCGGTGCTCGCCTAGGGTACCTGTCATCTAACCGTGACGGCGGCCAAGGCAATGATGATATCTACCTATTTGATATCTATAATGCCGATCGCAGTGTCAAGAATGCGATCCTGAACAAGGAAGAAATCGCAAACCGCAAACCACAGCCTGAGCCAGAAGGCCCGATTGCTGCCGTAACCGAAGAGGCTGCTGTTGATGTGACAGGTACTGTTAAAGATGGTGACAAACCAGTAGAAAATGCCGTTGTTGACCTCAAGGACGAAAAAGACAAAACCATTGAGTCAACCACCACGGACAAGAATGGTGCTTTCAAGTTCAAGAACCTGAAGGACGAAAAAGACAAAAAATACAAGCCTGTTATTGCTATCCGCAAACCTAAGCCAGAGCCTAAAACAGTTGTCAAGAAGGCCACCAAGCCTAATGCCGACCACGAAAGCCTCCAACTTGCTGATGTAGCCATCAAAAAGACCCGTACCAAAGTCACCCGTTTCTTGTTCGAGAACATCTATTTTGACTTTGATGGTGATACTCTCCGCCCTGAAGCTCGCAAGACCCTTGACGAGCTGATTGACTACAGTGAGAAAAACCCACACATCCAGGTCGAACTCAACGCTAGTACGGATAACCTAGGTGAGAGCACCTATAATCGTGAGCTGAGCGAGCGTCGTGCCGATGCTGCCAAATTATACCTGCTGAACCATGGCCTCAAGAAGACTTCTTTGGTCGTTCGTGCTTTGGGCGAGGGTGCACCGCTGACTGGCAACGACAACCCTGCTGGCCGTACCCTAAACCGTCGTGTTGAGTTCTTCATCCGTGGCGGATATGAGTACACTGGTGGTGCCATGGCGTACGTCCCCGAAACTGATGACCAGTACAGCAACATCGCTAGTCAGTTTGGCATGACAACCGACGAGATCCAGGCCCTAAATGCTACTACGAGCGAAGTGGCTAAAGCCTATAATGCCGTCCGTGTTAAGCGCAAGGTTGGTGGCAAAGTTGTTGCACCAGTATCGATGGCCCTAAGCAAAAAAGCCAAGCCTGATTTGCTGCCAGAGCTGGAAGGTCGCCCAGTGATCGAAAAGAAAAAGGCTGCAATCAAAAAGTAGTCGTCTTGCTATAGTTGGTAACAAGCCTCAAGATCAATCTTGGGGCTTGTTTCGTTGTTGCGGATTAGTTCGGTTCACTATTTATGATTGGTCAGGATTTCTGAGCTGGTACGTGGTAAGTTATGGCCTTGGCAAACTGCTTGACGTGGTTGCGATCAGCTTGCCTGTGGTGTACCTTTGTTCTGGACCTACAAGGCAACCACAAAGCCAAGACATCCGATGCGGGACCGTCGGTTAGCGCCCACCTTATACCTAGGCAGAGTTCCGTACCTAGCTGTCAAGACTACCTAGCCCGAGCACAATCCAACCAGCAGCGATATTTATGACACAGCAAAACCCAACTTACCGCATTGCCATCGGCGCAGACCATGCGGCCCTAGACCTCAAAGCCATCCTGAAGGCGCACCTAGAGGCCCAAGGCCATACCGTGGAGGACTTTGGTACCCATACAACTGCTTCTGTTGATTACCCAGACTTTGCGCATCCTGTTTGTAGCGGTGTAGAAGCGGGTACATTTGACTACGGCATCTTACTATGCGGCTCGGGCATCGGGATGAGCATGGCGGCCAACAAACACCAAGGCATCCGTGCTGCACTTATCCACAATACCGAGCTTGCGGCCCTCACCCGCGAACACAACGACGCCAATGTCTTGTGCATGGGCGCAAGGTTCACTGCCCCCTACCATGCCACCATGATCCTTGATACGTTCCTTACCACTGCCTTTGCAGGTGGCAACCACGCCCGGCGGATTGGTAAGCTGGGGTGTTAGGTGTTGGTTGCGTTTTAATTTAGTCTGGTATCGAGGTGATGATAAGATCCCATTTGCCTACATTTGTGGTATGTTAAAGTCGCTTGACGTTCAGAACTTCACCCTATTGCCCAATTCGTTGTACGAATTTGGACCAGGGCTTAATGTGGTGTTTGTGTAGCATATCGTGCCCCAAAACAACCATTATACTTGGAGTACCTACCCATGTCGGATTATTGCCACCTTGTATCAAAGCAGGCTTCTTGTTTTGTCTTGTTTGCCTTGGGCTATCCCGAGAAATGATAAGGCGTTATAATGACTCTTTTCAGAGCCAAACAGCTCAAATGCAGGGTGTTGGATGTCGATTGTTAGGAATAAACTAGTTGCCGTATAGCAAGGGCGATTGTATTGCTTCGACATATTTTGGTTCACAGTCCATCCATTGAGGATTGCAATTCTATTACCTACAGTATTGGTTGCTGAGATAATTTGGGTCTTGTATTAGGAGGCTAAAAATGGCTTTGTATCTTCTTTTTGCTTGATAATAACAGACCTCTAGCTATCAATCAGGCCGCAAAACTTGGTTAGGTCCAGATCCCAAGTCGGTCCCTTTTTGCAAGACCACTACTATACGGTCTATTCTCCTATTTTAGATAAATCGATCATATATATATTTTTTCTAAGAGAATCTATTTCTGACTTTTTGCAGATATATAATTCTGCAAATTCATATCTTTCCTTGCTATTTATATCTTTTTGTTGATTTCCTGTTGATCCTATATATCCCACAAGTAAACTGTCTGGTGCTCTTTCGATGTCAAAATAAGTTGGTAGTCGATTACTTGCTGAGATACTTCCACGATAGAAATTTGTAAGGAATCTCCAACCGTAATTAGGAGCAAATTGTGTTTTTAAAATCCCATCAGGGGGTATTTCATAAAGTCGTTTACCATCATGATACCTAGTTGGCTTCCCAGATTTTTGGTTAAATAGTATCAGAATACCACCCTTAAAATTCGTTGGCACAAGAATGATGTCTTCCTCACCTCTATC
>CANHWS010000363.1 GCA_947464365.1 Cytophagaceae bacterium
GCCTAAGGCCAGCAAGGCCAAAGTCGCCAAGCCGGGCACTACTACCAAGCCTACCACCAAACAAAGCACTAAAGCGGCCACCGCTAGCAAATCTCCCAAGTCCGGAGCTGTGGCAAAATCACAACCTCCTAAGGCCAACAAAAAGTGATGGCCTTGGCAGAAAGCCCGCCATTTATTCGGATAGTTTATACATTTGCCAGTCTAGTTCTACGTTTAGGTTTCAGCCGCCAATAAGCAAGGACAACTGGTCAACTCGGTATCCTTTTCAGGATACATTTTGATCCAGTCCATGCCTATTCTGGCATCACTTGCCAACCCAAGCCCCCAACTAGGCCCCCACGCCACCCACTGATGATCCTGAGAGCCGAACACTTGTTCAAGAAATACAAGAAACGCATCGTCGTTAATGACGTATCCGTTGAGGTGCACCAGGGTGAGATTGTTGGTTTGCTTGGGCCCAACGGTGCTGGCAAAACCACCTCGTTCTACATGATCGTGGGCATGATCAAACCCAACTCGGGCCGTATCTACCTAGACCAAGACGAGCTAACCGCCCTACCAATGTTCGAGCGGGCACGCAAAGGACTAGGTTACCTAGCACAGGAGGCTAGCGTTTTCCGCACCCTTTCGGTCGAAGAAAACATCATGGCTGTGCTCGAGATGACCAAACTGTCGAAGGTCGAACAGAAAGAACGTGCCGAAATGCTGCTCGAGGAGTTCAGCCTCACCCATGTCCGCAAGAACTTGGGTCGGGTCCTGTCGGGTGGTGAGCGTCGCCGTACCGAGATAGCCCGGGCCTTGGCCGTCGATCCTAAATTCGTCTTGCTGGATGAGCCCTTCGCTGGCGTTGACCCTATCGCTGTTGAGGAAATCCAGACCATTGTCGCGGCCCTCAAAAAGAAAAATATCGGCATCCTGATCACGGACCACAACGTCCAGGAAACCCTTAGCATTACCGACAGGGCATACCTCCTGTTCGAAGGTAAAATCCTCAAGAGTGGTACCGCCGAGGAACTCGCAGGTGACGAACAGGTCCGGAGGGTCTACCTTGGCAAACATTTTGAGCTCAAACGCAAAGTCTAAACCCTCATCTAGCCTAGCCTATTGCCAATCCTTGTTAAGTTTGTTATCTAGTTGTGAATCCGCCAATCAGCACTTGTCCACAAGTTCCTTTGGCTTCATTCTTGTGTTGGTGATCTGCATGGGGGATACCCTGCCAGTTTCGCCAAGCTTAACAAGCTCGCAGTATCCAGTACATTCAGCCTACCCACTATCTTAAGTCTATACCAACCCAACCGCAATATGCGCAACCCCACTATGCCAACAACCAGCAAACCGACATCGGGCAGTACTGCATTCCGCAGCCGACTTGGCCAGTACATAGCAAGGCCCCTAGGTCTTGTCGCTGTGGCACTCTGTTTTGGCTACCAGACCCTCAATGCCCAAACCATTGCTGAGGGTGCCAAACTCATTGACCTCGAGCAGGTCCAGAAGGCAGAAGCTCACTTTGCGGGTATGGTCGCTAAGGCCCCAACCGCCGAGCATTACTACTACCTTGGTGCTACCCAGCTCCTGAACGACCAAACCGACAAAGCCCGCCAAAACTTCGAAGCTGGCATTGCTAAGGACCCTAACTATGCCCTCAACTATGTCGGCAAAGGTGCCCTTATCCTGAAGGAGGCCAAACCAAATGAGGCCAGTGCCAAGCTAGAGGAAGCTAAGGCCTTGTTCAACAAAGCCGTCGTGACCAGCAAAAGCAAAAGCGCTGAGGTCTTTTACGAAATCGGACGTGCCTACATCTCGTTTGACACCAAGGATGGCGTTTCGGCTATCACGGCCCTACGCACCGCCACAACGGCCAGCCCTCGTAACCCTGACTATTGGCTCCGCTTAGGCGATGCCTTTATGGTCATGAACGATGGCACCGAGGCCAACAATGCCTACAATAAGGCCCAAGCTGTCAACCCCAACTATGCCAAGACCTACATCAAGCTTGGCACCCTGATGGAGCGCGCCCGCAACTATAACGAGGCCATCGCTAAGTACAAAGAAGGCATCGCGAAGGAGCCAGGTTACTGGCCTGCCTACCGCGAGCTAGGCGAGCTATATGATCGTGCCCGTCGCACCAAAGAAGGTTTTGAGTACTTCGACCGTTACATCCAGAACAGCGACCGCAACCCACTGGCCCTCAACAAGTATGCTGACTTCTTGATCAAACTAGGCGAGTATCAAAAGGCGATTGACGTCCTGAAGGAGATCGAGGCCAAAGTCAAAAACCCCCTCATTTACCGTGGTTTTGCTTACGCAGAGCTTGAAACCAAAGCCTACAAAGAAGGCCTAGCCCACGACGAGCAGTTCTTCGCCCTGGCAGACCCAAAATTCGTACAAGGCCGTGACTACCGCACCTATGGCAAGCTCCTGATCGCTTCTGGCACCGACACCGTCCGTGGCATCGAGATGCTCAAAAAAGCCTACCTTAAGGACAGCACTGGCGAGTACCCAGCAGTGCTTGGCGTCTCCCGCACCTTTAACGACCAGAAGGCCTATCGCTTTGTGGCCCTCATCAATGGTTTCTTGGATAGTGTCGGTAAGATGGACGCCATCGACTACCTTAACTACGGGCGTGCACTGCATAACCTCAAACGTTATCAAGAGGCTGATACCGTGTTCGGTAAGCTGACCCAGAAGTACAACACCTACCTCACGGGTTTCTACTGGCGTGCCTATAACTCTGCCCGTCTCGATCCGAATTCTGAGACTTGGTTGGCCCAGCCACACTACGAAAAGTTTGCCACCTTGGTCACTGACCCAGAGAAGTTCAAGCCGTTCTTGAAGCCAACCTATCGCTACCTGATCAGCTACTACCTAATCCATGAGCGCAACAAGGAACGTACGCTAGAGTATGCTGACAAACTCTTGGCCCTCGACCCTGCCGACCAAGCAGCCAAAGATGCCAAGGCCCATGACTTCAGCAAACCACTGCCGAAGGCCAAGCCAGCCGCGCCAAAACCAACTGGCAAAAAATAATGTTTTCATGGCGGGCATCGTTTGGCTAAGCTGCCAAATGGTGCCTGTTTTGTAGTACGACTTTTGTAGCTAGCATTAGACGCTACCTACACCTTCCTAAATCAGTTTCACACCCCTCTATCATATTATTATGGCCTATACACTGCCAGCCCTCCCTTACGATTTTTCGGCCCTCGAGCCACATATCGACGCCCTCACGATGGAAATCCATCATGACCGCCACCACAACGCCTACGTCACTAACCTCAA
>CANHWS010000364.1 GCA_947464365.1 Cytophagaceae bacterium
AAATGAAGCTCCTACTCCCGGTCTGCCCAAAGAAGATGATGGCCAAGATCAAACCATAATAAATCCCATACCGAAGGAACCGTTCCTGTATTGCGAGCCACGAAGTAAACCCACGATGCTGCAGGCCAACACTCATACCTAACATCCCGAGTAGCAGCGCCCAGTTGACTAACCAATCTGTGAATGTAAATGGCATTGCCAAAACCTGATCCACCCCATCAACATTCCATCCGCTGAACAAATTAAAAACCATAGCCAAACCATCAGAAACGGAATTGGCTCTGAAGAAAATCCAGGCCAAAACAACGCTCGCAAAGGTGAGGGTCGGGAACAACAGGTCAGATACAAAGGGGGTTAGTTGTTGGTCATCATCATCCTTGTCTTTGGTCAGCTCGAGAAAAAGCTGGTGTACAAACTGATAAAACGCATGCAAAGCCCCCCAAACGACAAAGGTATAGTTAGCTCCATGCCACAAACCACTCAGGATGAAGGTGATGCCGAGGTTAAGCTGCTTCCGCCAAAAACCCATACGATTACCTCCAAGCGGGATGTAAACATAGTCACGCAGCCAAGAGCTGAGGCTGATATGCCACCTGCGCCAAAAATCAGCAATGTTGGCAGCAGCATACGGGTAATTGAAGTTTTCCATCAACCGAAAACCCATGATCTGGGCAGCCCCACGCGCGATGTCTGTGTAACCACTAAAGTCGCAGAATATCTGGAGGGTGAAGAACAATGCCCCTATCAATATTACTGGTCCCATGGCAGTATCAGGATGAGCAAAAACATCATCAACCACTAGGGCCAACCTGTCGGCAATCACCACTTTTTTGAAAAGCCCCCAAAGCATCAGACGCAACCCATTTGTGGCCATTCGGTAGGAAAAGTGATGCCGCTCCCGAAACTGGTGCAATAGCTGTTGCGGGCGCTCGATGGGGCCTGCAACCAACTGTGGGTAGAACAGAACGTAAAGTGCAAAGATCCCAAGATGACGCTCTGGTACTTGGTTGCGCTTATAGATCTCGATGGTATATCCCATCGCCTGTAAGGTATGAAAGCTCAGACCAATCGGCAGCAGCCAATGCAGGGTACCCAAAGTGGAGGGAAATAGGCCAATATCCTGAAGAATGGTCGTAAAAAATGTCAGGTATTTGAACAAGACCAAAATCCCGATATTGGCACCTATGCTTAGCCATAGCCACTGTTTCCGCCTATGGCCTTCGCTTACGTCTATCCGCAGACCAACCCAATAGTCGATCAAGATTGTCCCCAGCAATATCAAGATATAGGCTGGGACAAATGACATATAGAACGCGCAACTCGCCCCTAGCAGCAAAGCCCACCTATACTTATGCGGAAGCAGAAAGTAGCTGGGGGTCACGACCAAGAAAAAAAGGCAGAATTGCAGCGAATTAAAAAGCACAAGTTTGTCGGCTGGCCAGTTTGTAAGGCTCTGGGTGTCATCGGTCAGAAAACATGGGCAAGCTAGTAAGCAATGCCCGAGTGTCCTACCCTATCGCATGCAAAACAGATAGCCCTGATCAAAATCTTACACAGGGCAAGATCTCGATCAGGGCTATCATGTTGCTGCCATCGGGCAACAACTAGTGCTACCTAGGGCTGCCTAGCGAATGCTAAACTGCTTGAAAAAGCGTTTACCATCCACCTCGATGGTCATAAAGTATAGACCAGCTGGGGCAGTAACATCACCAACATGCAAACGAGTGGTTTGACCTTCGGCCTGTTCTACTTTCTCGGACCAAAGGATCTGACCTAGAGCATTGGTGAGGGTAGCTTGGAGCGGTGCAGTGGCCGAACCAATCTGAGGTATTTCGACCGTAAAGTTCCCGCTATTTGGGTTCGGATAAAGCTTCATCAAGTTGCTCATCGATTTGTCGTTTGCCAACGAAACAACGGTACTAGAGTCAAGGCGAACCTCATTGATGTACAAAATTTGGCCATAACCACCACGGTTGATAAAACCGAACTGGACGTTGTCCTTGGTTAGGATGTTACCTGTCAGAGGCAACACCATATCCTGGAAATCGTTTGCATTGGTCGGTAGATACCATCCTGCAGTTGAAGCTGTTACTGTTGTCAAGTTGGCACCTGCAGCCGAAAACAAGGTTGTCCAGCTAGTGCCGCAATCGGTAGTATAGGCTACGTCAAGGGTATCTGGGTTGCCAGTGTAAAGCCGATAAGCATAGTTAAATGTAAGCTTCGGCGTGCGATAGAGCGACAGGTTATACCCAGGGCTTACAAGATAGTCGAGCGAGCCACGGTTATCAGTTGGGTAGTTATTGATGGAAGCACAAGGGCTAGGGAGACTACCACTAGCGGCGCCAAGTGCAGAGAACAAAGTACTACGCCAACGCCAAGTGCTGTCCGCATTCCCGTTACGGATAACACGCCATCCAGCTGGCGGGAAGGTTGGGCTGTCAAAGGTTTCAATTGCTGGTAACGTTAGATTGTCTGCGCCCTTTACTGTCACGTAATTAGTCATCGTAACAGAGTCAGAACCGGCTGAATTGGTCACCTTTAGTTTGACACTATAAGTACCACCATTAGCATAAACCACAGTTGGGCTTGCAGCGGTGCTGGTCGCAGGTGTGCCACCAACAAAAGTCCACTCGCGGCTTGTTGGAGCCTCTAGGCTATTGTCTGTAAAGGTAAAGGAGGCCGGGGCACAACCAAAAGTAACGGCAGCTGACAAGATTGCGGTCGGGCGCAATACTGGTATCACTCCGCTAATGTTAATATTATCTAGATAGATGTTGTTCGCGTTAGCTCCATGCCGAGACACAAAGGCAAACTGTACAAAACGCGCACCATCAAGCGAGGCAGGCAAGACGATGCTATCCAATTTCCACTCAGCATTGCCCGCAGTATAACTGCCTGCTGTTGGCGTAGCAACAGTATTGAGTGAGTCGCCGATATAGGTTTTGAGTGTAGTGAACGTCGTGCCACAATCAGTTGAATAGGATACAATTAGGGTATCTGGGGCATCGCCGGCTACAAATTTGGCAGCCCGAGCAAACTTAAGTAAGCCTGCATTTACGCGTTCAAAGTTGTAGGGTGCAGTCCTGAAAGTATATACTCCGGGCGTGCTCACGTTATTATTGCTAGGACGGACGGCAGCGCTTCCACCTGCGCCACCAAAGGCATTGCGGTTGGTGCGTGCCCAACGGATGGCACCTGTAGCAGGAGTTTCCCAGTCGACAGGCAAAGCAGCATTAGTAAAAGCCTCATTAAACGGCAGGGAGCGAGCGACAGGT
>CANHWS010000365.1 GCA_947464365.1 Cytophagaceae bacterium
AGGTTGTTCTGGTTAGATCCTGTCGTTTGGGCACCATGGTATCGGTAGATCAAGCAGCAAGCATTGGTATGCGGCGGGTTATGCTCAACACCTCCAATGCGCCAAAGCAGGTCCCAATCCTCATAGGCGCTGATATCGGTCCGCCAGATGCCGATGCCATCCAGCCACTTGCGCTCAAACAAAAAGCCAGGTATAACCGTGAAAAAGCCACGGACCATGCACTGCCTAATGGTAGCAGAGGCAGGGATCGGGTTGAATTGCAGCACAGGGTCTAGGGCCTTCCAGCTACCGTCGGGCAGTTGGTTGGCATGGACATAGGGGCTATAAACCAATCCTTTGCCACTCTTGATCAGGGTTTGGTACTGGACCTCAAGGCTATTGAGGGTCAGGACGTCATCACTATCAAAGAATTTGATGTAGTCCCCAGTCGCAATCTCGAGGCCAGAGTTGCGCCCCCAGCCCGGACCATGGCCTTTGTTATCGATAAAAATTACCCTGTCCTTGTAAGCCTCGACTACTTCTTGATAGTGATCGGTACTTTTGTCATCCGCCACGATGATCTCGTAGGGCGGCAGGGTCTGGTTCAGGAAACTATCGAGGGTGGCAGGCAGCAAGTGCGCACGGTTCCAGTTCGGGATAATGACCGAGATGCGTGGGGTAGCAGCCGACATAGTTCAATGAGATAGGGTCTGGGAAAACAAATCAATCAACCTGACCAAAACACAGCCAGTGCCTTCGGCAAGTTGCCGATTGGCAAGACAAAGCTAAGCCCTCTGGCCCAATATTAAGGCATATAGGTTGGCAGCAGGTGTTGCAGTCTAGTACTTAAGACCTATTGCAAAGGTGCGCTTGACCACATGGCCGCTACCACATGCTCACCATCATATAGCGGGCGGCGGACCAATCGTTTGCCAGTCGGGACGTGGTAGATGTCGATAAACTTGCCTTTGGCAGTTGCAATGTTGATGGCCAAATAGGTGTTGCCTGGGCTCATATAGGCATCAACCATGCTGCTAAAGGTTTTGTCGAGCCAGTCCCAGTCGATGTTGTTCTGGTTGTAGCCGACATGCTGCTGTGCAATGGGGGCAAGCGGTACCGACACGTGAACCTCTTGGTCACTACTGATCTCCTTGGCACAAGTATAGCTAGCACTATAGAATGCCCAAAGTTGTCCACGGTAGCGTTTTAGGGTGGTGTTATAGGTACTTGCCTTCCCAGAACCTATGCGAGAAGCTGCAGATTTATATTCTACCGATCCACTAGCGATGCGGGCTAATGTATCGGCTCTTGGTAGTCGGTATTGATCCGTCCGATCCCAAAAATCATCAAAGCAGTTAGCCGCCGCCAAACGGTCGATCTCTTGTTTGGCCTTGGTCACACGGGCTGAGGTAGCATAGCTATTGAGCCAGCTAAGTGGTTTGAGGTCATAATCGGTGCAAACAAAGCGGTCCTGACTAGTGGGGAGGCCCGGATAACCTGTTTGTTCGCTCCTGATATGTTTGACAAGGAGGTTAGGTGCCCACCAGACTAGCCGCTCGGTATAATAGCCACCTTGTGTGGTGTAAGGCGGGATCGGTTTGGGTGGGAAATGGGTGAGGCGGTAAGTAGGCTTGAGTTTGAACTGCGTCGTGGCATCCCGTTGTATAATTAGGTGCTGATCTTTGAGCCGCAACCTAATCCAAGCCTTGGTTTTAGGGTCTTGGTAGATCGAGTCAATTAGCTTGAGCTGGGAGCTCGTGACGGTATTGAGCTGGAACGAATATTGGTTAATGAACAAGAGCTCGGATGGTGGCTCGACTAAGGTGTCAGCCTCAAACGGGAAGGTTACGGTGTAATATCGATCAACAACCGAGTCCACATCCTGATGCGATACAATCCCGATCCGGAGGCTGTCATCTGGGTCCGAAAAGGTGAGTTTAGTGGCCAGTGCTTTCAGCCCTTGGTTGATCTCTGGTTTGATTTCCGTTGATTGGCTGCCTTCGGTTTTATCTTTGGTGGTGTCCGTCCCACAATTGCTGAGACCATAGCCAAGGAGGATAATAAGTGCCAAAAGACCAAGCCTAGGCCGTGCAGCACGACGGACTTTGGACAAAACAGAATAACAAGAGTTAGCTGGCATGGATGCGAGTATCTGGGTCGCTATTTAAGACAAAAAGGGCAAAACGTAACGTAGTTCTGCCCTTTGGGTTGATTATTGGATGTCTAGGACTGGTGCCTTTAGTTGAATCAATGGCCCAGAATATGCCTAGAACGAAGCGTTCTGTGGGAAGCGTGGGAAAGGAATCACGTCCCGGATGTTGGTCATACCAGTGACGAACAGGACAAGCCGTTCAAACCCGAGGCCAAAGCCTGCATGTGGTGCGGTGCCAAACTTGCGGGTATCTAGGTACCACCAGAGTTCGTCGGTTGGCACACCCATGGCATCCATGCGGGCCACCAGTTGGTCATAGCGCTCTTCACGCTGCGACCCGCCGATGATTTCGCCAATGCCTGGGAACAATACATCCATTGCACGGACCGTTTTGCCATCATCGTTCATGCGCATATAGAAGGCCTTGATATCCTTCGGATAGTCTGTCAGGATAACAGGTCGGCCGAAGTGCTGCTCCACCAAGTATCGCTCATGCTCACTCTGGAGGTCAGTACCCCAATCCACAGCAAACTCAAATTTGTGTTTGGTCGCTTTCAGTATCTCAACCGCCTCGGTGTAGGTCAGACGTTGGAAGTCATTGGCCAAAACAAACTGCAACCGCTCGATTAGGCTCGTGTCATACTGCTTGTTCAAGAACTCAAGGTCATCCTTGCAGTGCTCGAGGGCATAGTTGACCAAGTACTTGAGGAAGTCCTCCGCCAGGTTCATGTTGTCCTCCAGGTCGTTGAAGGCAACCTCTGGCTCGATCATCCAGAACTCGGCTAAGTGGCGGCTTGTGTTGCTTTGCTCGGCCCTGAAAGTTGGCCCGAAGGTGTAGACCTTGCCTAGCGCCATAGCGCCAAGTTCCCCTTCCAGCTGCCCACTGACGGTCAGGTGGGTACTGCGGCCAAAAAAGTCCTGGCTAAAGTCCACTGCGCCATCTGCTACTGGTGCTGCATTGGGCTCAAAGGTTGTGACACGGAACATTGCACCAGCGCCTTCTGCATCACTACCAGTAATGATAGGCGTGTGAAGGTAGATGTATCCGTTGTCGTTGTAGTACTTATGGATGGCGTAGGCCAAGGCGTGGCGCACCCTGAAAACAGCACCAAACGTATTGGTCCGGAACCGTAGGTGGGCTTGC
>CANHWS010000366.1 GCA_947464365.1 Cytophagaceae bacterium
CCATCAAAGCTGATCGATATAGCCAAAATCCCGACGATGATCCAGAGTACCATCACTGTCTGCATCACGGATTGGTAGTTGATAAACCTGTTTAGCGAGTAGATTCTGAGTAAGGCTAGGACCCAGAACAACAACGGAGCTAGTAGCAGCATCACGACCTGATAACCATTGAGGTAGAGGTGGTTAGAACCTCCTATGATCGTCCTGATATAGTTGTAATAGTAGTCTGTTCCAGCATCCACCCAGAACCAAAACAAAAAGACCAGCACATTGGGCAGGAACACACCTAAGGCCAACAACACATAGTGCCGAAGGGTAGCACCAGAATAAAGCGCATACACCAGCATCAGCCAGACAATCAGCAAGGAGGCTGGTAAATGGCATAGAGCAGCACAGCCTAGTAGCAGTCCGGTGCTCAACATTTCGTCCTCAGCCACACCGACTCGCAGGTGCTTGGCCATCCTAGCAAAGGCTGGGATAATAAGGGTGAGACTGATGAGGGCAGGGGAGAGGGTCAGGAAATCCGGCACCACGCTTGCCACCAGAATATAGATCAAACCAGGCGTGTAGTTCCGCTCGGTGAATAGGTCCAGCTCTAGGCTCATACTGGTCAGGACATAGGTTTGATAACCCACCAAGATGATCGCGATAGCGCCATTAAGCCACATATTGCTATGCGAAAGCCACTCAAGGTAGCCCAAAAGCCAACCCGAAATAGGAGGGAGGTTACACCAGATGTCACGGTAGAGCATATCGCCCATCGCAATCTTTTCGGCAGCCTTTTGGGACACCAAGTGAGGCAGGCTTAGCGGCAAGCCCACATATAGCATCGGGATTCGGATCAGCAGGAGCGCTGCTAATAACCCTAACCACCTAAAGGGACTTGACTGTCTGAAGTAGCTAAACATAGTTAGTATGGGTACAAACCATCAACTGACAAAGGGAGCTGATGGAGCACCAATGGCTGAGTGGATTGGCTATTTGCCTAGCTAAACTCAAGACCAACCACAAAACTAAACATATTTGCCCATCTGGCAGGCCAAGTTTGAACTACTAGGGACGCTAGCGAAGTACAACCTCATTTTCGGTTGTAGACCTACCAGTGCTTTGTACTGATCGAGGCCTAACTGCTTGAATAAATTTCGGATGCTGCCGAAGCTGTCGTAATTTTACGTTTTGGACCTTAGTTTGAAGGCCAAAATCTTTTAACTGGTGGACAGTCTTTTGCAGTATGCACTAGCACCCTGTCACTCTCCATTGATTGATTGGGTGCTGATATTGACCATTGTGGCTCTTTTGCCCTGCCAATATCTACCCTAAATAACTTACCCAGTCCCTTATTGCTGCTGCCCAACTCGCTCACAAATAGATGACTAGGCCCAGCTGATAACCTCAAGATACCCCCCCAGATATGGAATCTCAACGCCAGAAAAAATTTGCCAGCCTCCTACTGCGTGACCTCAGCGAAATGATGCAGCGCCAGTTCAAATCTTTGTTCGGCAATGCTTTCGTGACCATCACCCACGTCAAAGTCAGCCCTGACCTTGGCGTAGCCTCGGTTTATATTAGTTTCCTTGGTGCCAAAAACGAGCAAGAACTACTTGATAACGTCCTTGAGGCCAATAAACAGATCCGGCAGGAGTTGGGTGCAAAAATTAGGCACCAAGTCCGGGTGATCCCAGAGCTTCGGTTCTTTTTGGACGACACTGCTGTCCAAGCTGCTAAAATTGATGCCCTGTTTGCTAGCATCGACATCCCGAAATTAGAAGAGTAGGCATCTATTGGGTGTTATGCCTAACCTTGGTTCTATCACGACCTTGACTAGATTCTTAACCTATGATCCAGCTAAACTCCATTCTGAGGATTACTATCTTGGTGCTAGGATTGGTTGGCAGTGCACTCTGTTGCCATGCCCAGCGGATTATGTCCTATAAAGGTCCTGTCAAATCTGCTCCCTACTTAGCAGGTGCAGCCAACAACTGGAACCCCAAGGACCCCGCCATGATGATGCAATGGGATGGCAGGCATTGGGTGCTTCCTGTCCCTAAGGCATGGTATGGCACCGCCTACAAACTAACCCTTGGCAGCTGGGAAACAGTAGAGTGCAATACCGATGGGACTGATGTCCCGAATCGCACCTTAAGCCCCGAGGCACAATTTGGCTCAAAAAAAGATACCATCTGGTTAGAGGCCGCTGCTTTCAAGCCTGTGCGCAAAGCCAGCACCAAGCTGCCCAATGTATTGGTGCTTGAGCCAATTTGGTCCGAACACCTCAAACGGTTTGTGACCGTCAGGGTTAGCTTGCCGCGTGGATACAATGGATCAGATAAAAAGCCTGCAAAATACTACCCTGTTTGTTACCTCCACGATGGGCAGAACCTGTTTGATGACTCCACTGCCTTTGCCGGTGAGTGGGGTATAGACGAGTATCAAGCCAAGTGGAATGATTCAGGTTTTTATAAGGCTTCAGGTGTTATCGTAGTTGGGATCGACCAAGCCAATGACCGCATAGCAGAGTTGTCTCCTTTCCCGAACAATGAGTATGGTGGCGGCAAAGGCGATGCTTATCTAGACTTCATTACAAAGGAACTAAAACCTCTGATTGACAATCAGTTCCGGACAAGACGTGGTTATCTACACACCATCATTGGAGGCTCATCACTTGGCGGGTTGATATCTTATTGGGCTTTGGTGCGGCCTCAAGTTAAGGGAAATCCAGTATTTGGTAGTGCCTTGATCTTTTCGCCAGCTATTTGGTTCAATCCAGAAGTCCTGACCTATCCGCCCTACCAACAAAAGCGAGAGTGTGGTCCTCAATTTGGTGAGATTTTTCTGCTAGCAGGGGGCAATGAAGGGAGCAATGTATCTGCCTACACCGACTCCTTGGCTGCTCGTCTAAAAAAGGCAGGCTATAGGACTATACCTTACTATGATCCAGCAGGCCAACATAACGAAGCATTTTGGCGAAAATATATAGGCAAGGCCCTTGAATCAGTTACACGTCAACATGGCTATATTTCATGCTGTAGGAGACCTTTTAAACAATTTGAGAAAAAAGTAATCACCCAAAGACCACTCAGCGTAAGAAAGAAAAAAGCTAAGAAAAGATCTACCTTATAACATTAAGTGTTTTCACTCAGGATAGGTTAGTAGCCAAAAGCCCTACCAACGTCTGACTGCCTCAAAATTTGCTTTGGCAATCGTATTGGTGCAGTTGGCCTGCTGGCGGATTTCCCGAAACTAGAGGAATAACACAAAAGTATAGTGCTTAA
>CANHWS010000367.1 GCA_947464365.1 Cytophagaceae bacterium
ATACCTTAGCAACAGCAGCAGGCAAGGCCATCGCACAAGATGGACTTTGGCAAGCACAAGTGGCACGGGCGCAAACCCAAACCCAGCTCAATGCCCTGATGGCTTTCTCGGCAGATACGACCTATACGCTTGTTGGCAGTCTTGAGGCCTTTTCGGATATCCCGTCATTATCCCAACAATTCAACCCCATGAGCCGTCCCGACTTAAAAGCTATGGAGGCAGATATCACCGCTACACAATACCAGAAACAAGTGGCGCTGAGCCAAGGCCTGCCTCGGCTATCTGCCATTGCGCAATACCAGCGCCTGGCTCAGGATGATAACCTGGACCTCAATAAGTACAGATTTACAGGTGGGTATTTTGTAGGTCTGGAGCTGTCTATACCGATATTTAATGGTGGCCAAGCGATCCGGAACCAAAAAATAGCCCAAACCGAACAAGATCAACGCCGGAGCCAACTGGCACAAGCCCAAACGGAGGCAAAAAACAACCTTGCTCTCGCCAAAAAACAATACTTAATCCACATGCAGCGGGTCCGAACGACAAAGACACAAGTTGCTATCACCCGAGCACAATATGCTCGCAAAAAAGACCTCTTCGCCCAAGGGGCTTTGCTGGCAACAGATCTTTCGGAGGCCTCTCTGGAAATACGAAAGGCAGAGCAAATGCTGGCACTGGCCTGGCACGATGCAGCCCAAGCCAAAGCTGACATAGAAGGTGTATCCGGAAGTTTATAACTTGCAAACTAACTATGAACAGTGCCGAATTCTTTAGGAAAAAAGCCATCTTCTGGCTGCGCTTTATCGGTATCCCGATTGCGGCCATCCTTTTTTACCTGCTGTTTTTCTGGTCCCTGCCAGACGAATACCTGTACCTCGCCCCACTGATAGAGGGATGGCCTATCTGGACCAATTATGTGCTGGATGTTGTTGTTACGATTATTGCCTCTGTCCTTATCTCAGAGCTGATCCTGTGCCTGATGTTTGCCCTAGAGCACATCATATCCTGGAAGCGACATCCAGTTTGGCGGCTCATGGTTCAGTTGATGGCTACTGTTGTCTTGTCCTACATTGTTGTGTATGTCTGCTTTTATCTGACTCCGACAGCCCCCTCCAAGGCAGACCAGTCGGCCCTATTTGGCGACTTTGTATTCTATTCTTTCATCTTAGGACTAGGATTTAATGGGGTGTTTATCGGTGTTATGCTCTTTGAAGAGTGGATTGCCAGTTCGCTCGAAGCACAAGAGTTAAAAGCGCAAACAGCAAAGGCACAATTCGAGGCCCTCAAGGCCCAGATCGACCCCCACTTTCTATTTAACTCTTTCAATACGCTGGTCTCCCTCATTGCTACTGACACAGACAAAGCAACTGCTTTTGTGGAGCAAATGAGCCGGGTCTATCGTTATGTGCTGGAGACCCGTAGCCAAGACACCGTGCCACTTGCAGAAGAAATGGCCATCGCCCAGGACTACATCCAGATGCTAAAAATACGGCACGGAGATCGGATTCATATTGAGCTACCACGTGAGCCTTGGCCGACCGTTTTACTTGCCCCAATGACCTTGCAGTTGTTGCTGGAAAATGCAGTTAAGCATAACGGGTTTTCGGCCGCTAAACCTTTGGTCATCAAGGTTGAGATTGCCGAAAACACACTAATCGTCAGCAACCCCATCACCCCCCGGACCTCAAAGGAGGCAAGCACAGGCATGGGGCTAGAAAACCTGAGTGACCGCTACCATAAACTGAGCCCCAACAACCTAACCTATACCCATGACGGCCATGTGTTTTGTGTCAACGTGCCATTGTTGGCATAGCGATGCAGGCAAGTATATAGGCTTAATGCGTCGATACTGCTCAGTTTTGCGGGCTACGGCAAGGACCAAAACAATGTAAATATCCCACATCAACCTAGTTAAGTACCCATGAAGGCAAACCCAATTTCTGTACTCATTCTGGAAGACGAAGATCCTGCAGCCAACCTCCTGATTAGCCGTTTACGGGGGCTAACACAGCCGGTTACTGTTTTGCATGTGGCAGAGAGCGTAGAGGCAGCCTGCCAATGGTGGTCTCAGGCCGACGATAAACCTAATTTGATCCTATCGGACATCAACCTGACTGATGGACTTAGTTTTGAGTTTTTCAAATCCATGGGGGTGGAGGCTCCAGTCATTTTCACGACTGCTTACGATCAGTTTATGCTGGATGCCTTTAAGCTAAATGCAATTGATTATCTGCTCAAACCAGTCAGCCAAGTTGCCTTACAACAAAGCATTGACAAGTTTATACGGGTGCAGCCACCGCATTTGCCGCCTAGCACTGCTGAAGCCTTATTACAATCCGCTACATCAAAAAATAGGGCCTATCGACTTAGATACATGGTCGAATACCGAGATGCCTATCTCTTGCTCGAAACCGATGATGTCTTGTACCTTCATGTGGAAGGCCGTCTGCTGCAAGCCTATACCCGCCAAGGCAAAACCCTTACCCTAGACGGAACCCTAGACCAGGCAGAGGCAGAGTTGGACCCATCTGTATTTTTTAGGCTAAACCGGCAATTACTTGCGCGGCGCGAGGCCATAAACAACCTGCATAAACACTTTAATGGAAAATTAGCACTAGAACTTATCAATTGGCCAGAGCCTGCCCTTGTAAGCAGGGAGCGTAGCCCGCAACTGAGACAGTGGCTAGAGGGGTTGTAGATCCTAGAATCATGAAACCTGCAAAATATAGCTTGACCTTTCTGGCAAACAATCCGTTACTTATCCCCCCTTTTCGGCATCCTCCAAAGTACGCAGTACCGTCCGGATAGACAAAACCATCGTATGGTCACTACCAGCCAGTAGCTCAAACCCTACCGATTGGTACCACCTGATCTTCTCGGTACGCCCTTCTTCAACAACGTCCAGAATGATGCCAGCGCAGCCGGTGATTCTGCTAACCTCACGGGTATGAAACAAAACCAGACCTAGCAATTTGTGTCCCAAACCTTGTCCTTGAAACTCTTCACTAATGCCAATATAGCATAACCGAAGCAGAGGGATTTCGGCATTTGGTAAGCCCTTCTTGACAAAATTACGAGGCAATAGTTGCCGCTCCAATACCGTCATATTGGTCGCAAAGAACCCCACAAGCCTTCCATCCGGGTTCGTTTCTAATACATAGGTCCTGACCTGGTTATCCTTATCAAGTTGTGATGCGAGATTATGAAAGAAATTATCAACTGACTGATTACCTGTCCTGAGGGTAGTGCGTGCAGCCTTATCGTGTGCTA
>CANHWS010000368.1 GCA_947464365.1 Cytophagaceae bacterium
TCTGCCGAAGGTGCTGGCCTCGGTAACTTTAGTTATGCAGACCTTGCCATCAAGATAGAAAATGGTTTCCCAGCCACCCTTTATGGTCAGCTCTACTTTGCGGACGAAAATCAGGTCATTTTTGATAGCCTGATTGCGGCCCCTGAGTTTTCGGAGCAGCGCAGGCTGATGACTGCCGCCCCTGTGTCTGGCGCTCCTGACTATCGGGTGATTGCCCCTGTCACAGGCCCAATCAAACACTTCAGGATCGCACCGGCCAAGTACAAAACCTTGCAGACCAAAACCCGCTACGTTATGTATCTGACAAGGATCACCGGTCCCGTTGGCACGCCAGACGTCAATCCGTATCAATTATATGGTTTCCCCGATCCGCAACGTAGGGTACGTGTCTATCCAGACTATGCCATTAAGTCGCAGATTGGTGTGTCTTTCGGTTTCCAGAATAAATAGTCCTCACATCCCATCAACCAACTCATTACCTGATGCGCCCCATGACCCATCATCTACCGTTGACGCATGTGTTGACAACCTCTACCAAGTCCAGATATTGGTACGCCCTCGTCCTTGGTCTAGGCCTATCATTGTTGGCTACATTGCCCTCTGTGGCCCAGAACGAAGTCCTCCTGCCTTTCCTAGAGCAGCTACCACAGGCTACCTACCGCAACCCGACAGCAAGGCCACAAGGCAAATTCTCGATCGGCTTGCCACTCATCAGCAGCTTTGGCGTGGGCTACCGCAACTCGGCCTTCAGCTATGCGGATATCACTTATGCCAAGAAGGACTCCACCATCATCGACCCGAACAAGATGATCGAGAAGATGGACCGCGGCAGCAACTACATCTACTTTGGCAACACCTACGACCTAGCACATGTCGGCTGGCGCATGGGCAAAACTTGGTGGATGGTCAACCTCAGCGACCATATCGAGACACACATTTCGCTGCCCGGCGATATGGCCAAGGTGGCTTGGCAAGGCAACGTTGGTTTTGCCCGTACTGGCACCACTGCCGACTTCTCGAGCCTCAACATCAAGGCTACACACTACCGCGAGTTGGGCCTCCTGATGCAATGGGAGCTAACCGACGAGTGGCTACTGGGTGTCAAACCGAAAGTTCTGTTTGGCCTCAGCAATGCCGAGATTACCCGCTCAGATCTTAGCCTAAACACGGATACCACCAATCCGTTTATCCTCAATGCCCGCACCGACTTCGAGCTCCGGACAAGCACCGGCCCGTTTGATACCAAGAACGGAAACAGTGCCGCCTCTGGTCTGTTTGCCCAATACTACCTCAACTTTAGCAACCCAGGTTTTGGTGGCGACCTCGGCCTGCGCTACACCCCTAAGGACACCAAGTGGGATCTGTCTGCTGCCTTGACCAATGTCGGCTTCATCTACTGGACCAAAAACACCCGCACCTATACTGGTTCGTCCAACCCGGTGTCTTACCGTGGGCTTACCTATGGCGGCTTGGTCCAGAACGATCAGTTTGTCGGCATCAATGCCATCGGAGATAGCATCAAGAACACCCTAGGCTATACCGAGACTAGCAGCAGCTACGTCAGCTCCCTGACCGCACAGGCAACCCTCCAGGGCCAATACCACGCTACCGATTGGCTTAGCCTTGGTGCCTCGGTCAATGCTTGGGCCTTCGAAGGGATTAGGTCTGCAGCACAGCTCAATGCCCTGATCAAATACAATCGCCTGGTGGGTTTTGGGACCAGCTACACCATCCAGAACGGGCGGTTTGATAATGTCGGTCTTGGCATCTATTTCAAACCAGGGCCGATCCAGCTCTACGTAGTGTCTGACAACATCCTTGGCCTAATCAGACCTGTTAATACCTATAATACCAATATCCGGACTGGGATCAACCTCGTCTTTGGCCAGAAGGCTGACCGCGATAAGGACGGCATTGAGGACACTAAAGATAAGTGCCCAGACCAGCCTGGCACCAAAGCCCTCGACGGCTGCCCAGACCGTGACAATGATGGCATCACCGACAAGGAAGACCAATGCCCGACCGAAGTTGGCACTGCCGAAAATAAAGGTTGCCCAGATCGTGATAAGGACGGCATCTTGGACAAAGAAGACAAATGCCCAGATACCCCTGGCATCAAGGCTTTGGCTGGCTGCCCCGACCGTGATGGCGATGGCCTGACCGATGCTTCCGACACCTGCCCAGACTCGGCAGGCCTTGCCTACCTCAATGGCTGCCCTGACCTCGATGGGGACTCGATCCCGAACTACCAAGACAAGTGCCCATCCGTCAAAGGACCTAAGTCCAACAACGGATGCCCTGTGGTAGTTAAAGAAGAGCCTAAACCAGAGCCTGTACCCGCGCCAGTCCAGCCAGTTATTGTCCTAGATACAGACAACGACGGTCTGCTAGACCCTAATGACGCCTGCCCAACCGAAGCGGGACCAGCTAGCAACAAAGGATGCCCAATCCCTGACTCAGACGGTGATGGTGTGCTAGACCCACAAGACGAATGCCCTAAAACACCAGGCCCAGCCAGCAATAAAGGCTGCCCTGTGCTAGAGGCGCGTCAGGCAGCGATCGTCAAACGGGCGTTTGCCAACCTCGAGTTTGACTTCAACAAGGCCACCATCCGTGCAACCTCATTGCCAGCCCTCACCGAGCTCGCCAAAGTGTTGAAGGAAACCCCAACCTTGCGCCTCACCCTGAGTGGCCATACCGACAACGCTGGCAACCCGAAAGCCAATCTAGAGCTGAGCAAACGCCGCACCTTGGCTGTCCAGACCTACTTGCTGAAAGCCGGGGCTGCCAAAACGCAAATCACGAGCCTTTGGTATGGTGACAAAAAACCAATCGCGAGCAACAAAACCCCAGCCGGCCGCACCAAAAACCGCCGGGTGGAGATGAAGTTGCAATATGAATAGGCAACTGAGCCCAACTGATTAATAGCAAAAAGCCCACCGTGATTGGTGGGCTTTGTTGTTGGGGGGGGGTACCATTGGAGTCTGTCTGAACTGGGATTATAGAAAGATGATTTAAGGGATTAGTGGGATGGGTTTGTAAATCCAGCCAAGAAGCAACCCGCTGGCCATGTACAGATCAGCACACACAAATCCCAAAAATCCGTCTAATCCGATGAATCCGATGAATCCGAGTTCAGACAAACCCCACCTACTCCTTCATCACCCTTCCCTTACTTACCCCTTGGGCCGAGGCGAATTGATAAAAGTAGAGCCCTGAGGGTAGATCTGCCGCCTGGACCTCATCA
>CANHWS010000369.1 GCA_947464365.1 Cytophagaceae bacterium
AGGCGTGGCCAGACGTAGAGATTAAACGTGATGGTGCGTCCTGGAAATACGTTCTGGAGTGTTTTGGGGAACAGCATCTTGATCGCCCGCAACGAGTCACGGGTGCAGAGGCTGAACTGCTGCGCCATGCGGGCATTGTTACCACCCGTCCAACGGACGAGCTCGGCACTGCCATCATCATAAGCATAATAGTTGCTCAGCGAGGTGACGGTGCTGATGGTGTCGTTAAGCCGATAGGGGTTGTTCTGCGGATCTTGATCTGGCAGTGTGAAGGTAGTCACGAGGCTGGTCTCAGCGGTATCCACGGCTGGGCGAGCCAAAAATGCCTTCAGCGAATCTAGGCCTGAGGTCGGCAGGCCAATCTCAACCCTTGCCTCTGGCACCCTAAATGGCCGCAAGAAGTTAAAATACCCTAGCCCAGGGAACTCAGATGTCATCACCAAGGGATCTTCCACCCGCTCGATCTCACGGCCAGAGGCTGAGTCGGTAATGGTGGCCCTAATGGTATAGGGGACCTCTTGTGCTGTGCTGGTATAGTTGTTTTGGTTGCCAAAGGTGACCTTAACGGTATCCCTGAGGTTGGTCGGGCAAAGGCTATTGCCAAAATGCGTCCGTGGGATAGCGGTGTAGGGATAGAACAAATAGGGGCTAGCTGTGATGGCTGCAATGTCTCGGAACCGTCTGCTACCACGACTATCTAGTGTATCCCGCCCATAGTTGAGGTACACATTATCAATGTTAAAGATGTCCCCAGTGCCATTGCGGCTACCATAGTTGACAAACCGAAACTGAAATCCATACTCTTGCCAATCCACAGAGACAGGTAAGACTACATGTTTGAATGCTGTCGCACCCCGTGTCGGGAAGGTATCCCCTAGCGCATGCCAAACTTGGGTCCAAGTGGTGTCCCTTGGGCGTTTGTAGTAGAGGTTAAGACTATCAAATAGCTCGGGCATTAGCTGGACAGCTGGCCCACCGGCTTGGTAGTCAAAGCTCAGGTACAAGGAGTCCACCTGTGGGATCGGGATACTGATCAGGTCGATCGGTAGGCTGGTGAGCGTGTCACAATAGCCTGCAATCCCCACCCGTACAGAGTCATATGGGGTGCCGCCCCATGCCAATCCGTCAAAGGTGGCTACCTGAAAGTTAGGCTGGTTAACGCCATAGGTATTGTTGACAAAAGTACCTCCACGCCGTACCCACTTTGTGGTATCGACTGAATACCTGCTGTTGGCAAAATCGTCATAGAACCCATACCGCGGATCCATCTGAAGGGTATCCCGCTGGGTGACCAAGGTTCGTAATGGTCCCAAATTGGGTCGGCTTTTGGCTTGTTTAGCTCCACCATTTGCTCGGGTGGCCGCTTTACTTCGGTATCCTACAGAGGCAGCACTTGGCTGATAAACTTGGTAGTAGGACTGCGGCGCTATGGCCCTACCCATCGGTAAGCCAGTCCTGATCTGGGCTGCTGCTTTTTGGCCGATACCCAATCCCGCAAAAAGCAAGATCAGCAATAAACCACGCCGCCCGATCGAACCCCATCCGTTGCCAAATATCCCTATACATAGGTCCAACCCTAGGCCCCGACCTTGTTGGTCAGCCCTAGTCAGGACGGCTATATTGGGTGGAGCGATTGGCATTAGCTGGAGGCGTTGTTACTTAGGTTGAAGCGCGTTGACCTTAGTCAGATGCAGGGAGGGATTGTGCGGGGTCGCTGCCCCTAATCCAGACATCCACCACATCGCCGACACGGACTTTGCTGCCCTCTGCTGGTTTCTGCCGTAGGATGATGTTTTGCGAGCTATCTGGCTGTGGTTGATAGATGATGCTACCGAGCTGCAATCCACTGCCACCCAAAATGGTCTGGATCTCTTCAAATGGTTTGCCCCTGAGGTCTGGCATATCAAACTCTTGGTTGCCAAGGCCATCACCCACCACAAGGTCGATCACACTGCCTTTGGGTACTGGGCTACCTTCGGCAATCTCTTGGCCTTTATAGCGCTGCTCTAGCACCATATTGACCTGGATATCAGGTTTGTAAACCGCCTTGCCGAAAAGCAGGCCATAGCTTTCTAGCTCGCTCTGCGCATTGGTGAACGAGCGGTTGATCAGCTTCGGCATTTTGACCATTGGTGGGTTTTTCGCATTGATGGTCAGGAAGATTTTGCGGCCTTGCTTGACTTTGGCGTTCGGTGCTGGGTCTTGCGAGTGGACCGTCAATGGCTGGGCACGCGGATCGTAGGTGCTATCATCGACGATGTACTCTAGGTCCCGATCGCTCAGGAACTCATCAACTTTTTCCAGCGGCATACCCTTCAGGTCCGGCACCGAGACGGTTTGTCCGTGGTTGGTCGTGTAGGGCAGGTAGATGTAGAAAAACGCGAGCACAAACAGCACAAAGATGGAAATGATGATGCCCAAATGCAGGGCTACATCGCGCTTTGACTCGGCCTTAAAGGATATTTTCACAGGAGGATACTGGTCTGGGGGCGGATGACTGATGCCAAATCTGAAACGGTGCTACTGAGCTGCTGGTGTGGCAATCCTGAACCAGTGGGGTTTAGCCAATGGTACGTCCAGCATCTAAAACGCTAAAATAAGGGCTAAATTTTGTCTATCGGCATCAATTTGGTCCAGAGGGGCATTTTATGCCATTCGGCCAGACTGCTAGTTCCTCTCCTTATGGTCGCTCGAGTCCATCACGCAGGTCACCACTTTTGTAGGGCATATCCAGTTCACCTGTCCGGAACGGAATTACAAACCTAGTCCCGACCATAAAGACGGGCCAGCCATTTTTAACGTTGTTCCCATACTTATCTGGTAAGTCCTTATTGCCAACTATCAGGTTATAGGCTCCGTAAAACTGCGCTGTGCCATAGCTGTAGCCTATTTCTGGTTTAACGATGTAGGCATCTGCTACGTTGGTAGTCCTCTGGCGGTCGGGGTCGAAGTACTTGGTATTGCCCAAAATACCAAGGTGAAAACCAAGATGGAGGTGGTCTGCCACGGTGCCCGAGCCGCCCAACATTACGCCCACTAGTCCCCTGGTTGGCACTGCTGCAATACCGACCAAGAGGCCGCCCCACTTTGGTTTTTGGTTAACCAGCTTGTTGGTTGGGTGCATATATCCTAACGAATAGCCCACCTCAACCATCAGGTTGCTGCCGAGCCCTGCCCCGATGTAGGGCCCATGGCTAAAGTACGGGAACTCATACCCCAGGGTATCCAGTTTAAG
>CANHWS010000370.1 GCA_947464365.1 Cytophagaceae bacterium
ACCTCTAGCTTGCCAGCCTTAAGGAGTGAGAGCACCTGCACCAAATCCTGATGCCAACGCTGCTGCCACTGAGGCAGGGACGGATCGTATTTTAAGTAGCGTTTGTTACCACCAGAAAGCTTCATCCAGGCGAGGGTCATCGCTGTAAAAATACTGCTACCAACCCCTCCAGTCCTCTCAGCACTGATGTATCCCGTCGAAACCAAGGTACCAGCAGGCCGTAAACAATCCCAGCTTTTGACTAAGGTATGGCCAAGGCTATCAAACACGGCATGGGCTCCATCGATGCTGAGACGACGGACGGCACGCAAAAAATCTTCTGCCTGATAGTTGATCGGGCTGGCCCCTAACAGATGTAGCCGACCATGGTACTTGGCATCAGCAGTGGTATAGATTTCAAGGCCCATAGCACGCCCAAGTGTGATCAGCGCAGTACCTAGGGCACCGGCACCACCATGGACCAACATCCGCTGTGTTCGTTGTAGCTCCACAACATGGTTCAGCAATTGCCAAGCAGCCACATAGGTCATGGGTAGTGCGGCAGCCTCAGCCATCGATAGGTTTTCTGGCTTCAAGACCAACTGCGAGACCAGTATCACGACCTCTGACTGCAAGGCACCACCGTCTGGCATCCAACCCATTACTTCTGTGCCGATTGGCCATTTGGCCAAGACCGATGGATGACTATCGATGATCACGCCGGCTAGCTCATACCCGCCAACTCGATTGCCATTAATTAGGGGCAAGAGGGTGGGATTAAGGCAAGCCGCTGCATCCCGGAATCCGATGCCTGTAGCCCGGACCGCCACCTTGACCTGATTTTCGCCTAATTGGGTAGGTGCAGGCACCGTCTGGAGCTGCATCACCTTCTCAGGCTTGCCTTTGGCTAAAATGGTAAGTTGCTGCAAAGTTGTAATGTAATAACGATCTGAGTTAGGGTTGGCTTTATAGTTGGGCGATGATGTCCTTTAACGAATATCAGGGGATAATTGGTGCACTACAAAAAATGGAACTATTGGTACATGTATTCAGCCTGCCAAGCACCAACAGGCTGTTGGTGTAGCTCGGCATAGACCTTAGCTATTTTGGTCGGTGCAAAGTGAGTATCTGGTTTGATCCAGCCGCAGATCGTGACCGTTGCGACATGGATGCCTTTAGGCAATAATTCGGTATGGAGTTGCAGGGCCAAGTTGCGCAATGCCGCCTTACCCATGCTAAGGGTCGCAGCGCCAGGCATCGGTATGATGGCCGAACCGCCACCAGTGATCAAGATGGTACCCTTGCCATGGGTGGTCATATCTGGCAACACGGCTTGTGTGGCTGCAATCGCACCGCCAACACTGAGCGCTAGGTCCGCCTTGAGGTCTGCCATCGTGACTTGCGTGGCGGTAACAGCACGGTAGGCCGATGCATTATAGATCAGCACTTCGGTAGCACCGACCTGCTCCTTGATGACGTTAAATAGCGAGGCGACCTGTTTGTCATCCCCAAGGTCAGCACTCATGGTCGTGACAGGAATGCCAGCCCTAAGGAGCTCAGCCTCTAATGACTTTAGGTTCTCGGCCCGACGTGCCACCAGCACCAACTGATAACCTAAAGCACCAAATTGCTGTGCCAAGGCCAGCCCCATACCAGGGCCAGCACCAAGGATTGTACAGATAGGGAGCGTACTCATGATTGGCGTTTGCATAATGTCAGTATTCAGGCAAGTTAGGATGGTTTAGGATAGCAGCAGAGCAGCCACGTCACCCCAAAGCAGACCACTATTGTAGTCGCAATCTACCTTAATCCGCCGTAATTTTACAAAATCTTGACTAACACCGATCTGCGCACCAGCTAATAATGCCCTAGCTAAGCCGAAGCTCTTGTAAGGCTAGCCACGCTATCAGGCCAGCACCCGTAGGCAAGGCATCTTCGTCGATGTCAAACGTTGGGGTATGGACGCCGCTCACGATGCCCTTGGCCTCATTGCGGGTACCTAGGCGATAGAAACAACCCGGGATCTCCTGCGCATAGTAGGCAAAGTCTTCGGCGGCCATCCAGAGGTCCAGATCCACGACATTATCGGCACCCATATATTCCGTGGCCCAGCTACGCATACGCGCTGTTAGGTCTGGGTCGTTCATCAAGTAGGGGTAGCCATGGTGGATGTCAAAATCACATCGCCCACCCATGCTTTCAACCAGTCCCTCGGCTAGTTTTTTCATCTTGACCAAGGCTTCTGCCCGCCAGGGCTCGTCCATTGTGCGGAAGGTCCCTTCCAGATAGACGGAATTGGGGATCACATTCGTAGCACCGTTCGCAATCACCTTGCCAAAGCTAAGCACAGACGGAATCCGTGGGTTGGCCATCCGGCTCACGACTTGTTGCAGGGCCACCACCATGTGGCTTGCCATCAGCACTGGGTCGATAAACTGCTCTGGCATAGCGCCATGGCCACCTTTGCCATGCACCGTCACGTAAAGCTCGTCAGCACTGGCCATGTACATGCCCGATCTGAACCCTACCTTGCCAACTGGCAACAGCGGCATCACGTGTTGGCCGACAATACTAGCAGGGGCTGGGCTTTGTAAGGCTCCATCCCTGATCATCATCGAGGCACCACCGGGTGTGCGTTCTTCCCCTGGCTGAAACAGGAGTTTGATTGTCCCCTCGAACTGGTCACGCAAACCATGTAAGATGGTAGCAGCCCCTAGTAGGCTCGTTGTGTGGACGTCATGCCCACAGGCGTGCATCACCCCGATATTTTTGCTTTTATAGGGCACATCGTTGGCCTCCGTGATCGGAAGGGCATCCATATCTGCACGCAGGGCAACTGTTTGCTTATCCTTGTTCCGACCCTCAATCAGGACTACTAAGCCCGTATTGGCAACTGGCGTAGGCACCAAGCCCATCTTGTTAAGCTCTGAGGCCACAAAGGCAACGGTCTGGTGCTCTTCGAAACTGAGCTCAGGGTTCTCATGTAGGTGATGCCGCCAAGCCAGTAGCTGCGGGTGTAGGTCCGTCGCCCGAGCTTTGACTGCGCCAAGTAATTGTTGATTGTTTGCTAGTGGTTCGGTTTGTCGGTCTGGTTCCATAGTATCAGGATGCAATGCCAGGCGACCATCACATGAGGCCAATGTCCCCTACTGACTGATCCTGCCCCCAACATTGCTGTGTTGGTCATGCCGCAAGATAAGGAGATTTGGGTGGACAACCGTTTTTGGGGTGGCTGGGG
>CANHWS010000371.1 GCA_947464365.1 Cytophagaceae bacterium
CCACAATAGTAATAGGGTGGCACAGGCCCCTTGTTTTTCAAATTTGTAGCGTTGACTTTCCGTAAGCGATGGGTTAGCAAGCATATCTAGGAAAAATGGTTCCCAGATCGATCCAAGCCAATTTTCTAGTTCTTTATAGCCTTGGATTACCTCATGCTGCCAATGTATTTTGGCTTGGTCTATTAGATACTGTGCCCACTCCCCTGCAAATAGGCCAACGCCACCAGCGCCATCAGATAAAGCAATGATGAGCTGTGGGTACTGTGGTGCTGCCTCTAGGTCGGTAACGTCCGTATTGATCCAATACCGATCTTCTGACTGACGGTTTGGTTCGTTTGGTTTGGCTAGGGTGTAGGCTTTGATGACCATGCTAGATACGTTGAGTACGGATGGTGCCTATCTGGAGTAGTCGCCAGATTTTGGTCATTTCGCTGACGTTGTAGGCCATTGCCACTGGCATGTTGTTTCCTTGGATAGGAGCGCAGATATCAGCAAGCCTAGCCCTGAACATTGGCGTATCGGGCAGGACCGAACTCATTTCGTAAAGCTGTTTGGCATAATCATCTGAAGGCAGCTCAGCCAGTGAAGTTGGCAGAAAAGCCTCGTCCCCTTCGTTCGGCGATAGATGTATGTTGAAGAGTAGCACATTCCCGTCCGTGGTATGTACCTGTTTGAGGCGGTAAGCAGTTGCAAGCAAGTGATCATTGTCTGCATCAGTAGCGGCCCCATCCGTTATGTTGAACACTATCGGGGGGAAACTATTTGGGTATCGTTTGATCCAGTTGGCAATGTGCATTGTTGCCGTGTTGAGTGCATGTTGCATCGGTGTTTGGCCACTGGCAACGGCCTCAATCCAGATGGGTTTCTTGACCTGGATGGTTTGGGTACCGCTACGTGTTTTGCGGGTTTCTTCCACCTCGATTTCGCTAATCTTGTGCGCTTCTAAATCCGTAGTGTTCACCCATGGGTTTGCAGGATCGGTTGTATCCCACATTAGTTGGCATTCGCCGTTTTTTTTACCATAGCCGATCATCAGCAGGTCAAAGTAACCCCGAGCTCCTTCATTCCGGGTAACACTCAGCAGCAGCTCATCTAGCAGTCCATTGACGACATTGGCGAGGGCTTGTGCCAAGGTTATGCTTTGCCCATTATGGGTTATTATGTTTCCCATCGATCCTGACTGATCAATCAGGAATACTAAGGCTGTTGGAGTCGTTCTCGAAATCTCGGCAACGTAGGTTTTGGGATTTAACACCAGGGACTGAATTTCCGCCAAACTGGCTGATAGCTGGGAAGATAGGGCAGTAGTTTGGGTCTTGATGATCGACATAATGCAATGATACCACAATTAGGATGCAAGATCAATGCAAATCAGGTATTGTGGCCCCAAAGCCAAAGTTGCCGAATGTCAACTTTCGGCAATTGCTCATTCATATATAAAACCTCACCCCTTCCCCTTAGGGTGCGCCTTTTGATAAGCCTCTCGCAGTTGTTCAAAGGCGTTGTGGGTATAGACTTGGGTGGCGGCTAAGCTGCTGTGGCCCAGTAGTTCTTTGATGGCCATCAGGTCGGCACCTTCGTTCAGGAGGTGGGTGGCAAAGGTGTGGCGCAAGACGTGGGGGCTCTTCTTGCCTAGGGTGGTGACGTCCCCTAAGGCGGACTTCACCAGGCGCTGGACCCAGACTGGGTAGAGGGGTTCGTTTTTGTCTGTTACCAATAGGGGCTGCGCTGGCGCGTGGGTAGCGCTGGCTCCGAATTTCTCGTTCCGTAGGCTTTGGTATTGGCTGATCAGGGCCAGCAGTTGAGGGTGGAGGGGGACGATGCGCTCCTTGCGGCGTTTGCCCATGACCTTGATGGATTGGGCAGAGTGGTTGATGTCCACATCCATCAGTCCAATAAGCTCTGTAAGGCGAATGCCGGTACCGTAAAGTAGCTCTAGTACCAAGAGTTGGCGGCAGTCCTCAAAGTCAGTGGGGGCCTCCTGCGCAAAGAGTGAGGCCATGTCCTGCGTAGGTACAAAGCTGGGAGTGCGCTCAGGCAGTTTGGGTGCACGGAGCCGTAGGGTAGGGAGTTCGGCAATGGCTTTGGTGGCCAGCAGGTGTTTGTAGTAGGCCCGCAAGGTTGCAAGTTTGCGGCTTACAGAGCGGGCTAAGGTATCTGTCTCGGCCAGTGAGATAACCCAGCTGCGCAAAAGCTGTGGTGTGGCTGTCAGTAGCCCTTGGCCTTGCTGCTGCAAGTGTTGGTCCAGCTGCTTGAGGTCAGATAGGTAGGCCGCGATGGTGTTGTTGCTATACCGCCGCTCAAACTGCAGGTAGTGCAGGAATGATCGCACTGCTGGGTGTTGCTCGCCCCAGGCCATCATCCCAGCATGATAGGGTGTCGGTGCTGGCTGTGAGGCCTTGATTGGCTTAGCAGGCTTGTTTGGCGGTTTGGGTAGCACTGACATAGTCAAGGAGGAACTAAGATAGCAACACTAGTTAGGAAAGGTGCCAACCACAAGCTATCAGACTAAGATAGCACTAAGTTCGTGATCGGCAGCATAGTATATGCAGAAAAGGGGAACCTGCTAAGCAAGTTCCCCTTAATATATCTAGAGAATGCGAGACGAACTAGTCGTTGTCGCTATTCCACATAGCCTGACGGTAAGCGGCCTTCAAGCGTGTGGTACGCTCGGTGATTGAAGGCTTCTCGAAGTACGAACGGCGACGGAGTGCACGAAGTACACCAGTACGCTCAAATTTCTTCTTAAAACGCTTCAGCGCTTTGTCAATGCTCTCGTTTTCTTTTACCTGGATAATGATCATGAGTAATGCTCTATGTCAAATGGGGTTGCAAAAGTCGGCAATAAGTCTGGCATTTGCAATAGTGGCGGCCAAGATTTTTTGAGGAATTGCTTGACTACCGATTGCTTAGCGCAGCTATATGCAGACCCTAGCCCCTATGGGGTGGATGATACTTTTGTCGATGGGTATTGAGGCAATTAGCTGATAGTCAGCTACCTGCCCCAAATGTGTTATTGTTTTTTGCTGCCGTAGTTTTTGACGATCTCGATCTCAAAGATCAGCGGCGTGAAAGGTGGGATCAAGCCCGTACCATCACCGCCATCGCCGTAGGCTTTGTCTGAGGTGACCATGAGGTAACCTTTGTCGCCTTCGCCAAAGTGCAATAGGCCTTTATCCCAGCCTGGTATCACACGGC
>CANHWS010000372.1 GCA_947464365.1 Cytophagaceae bacterium
CCATCAGGAAAGCGGTTGAGTTTGCTGAAGATGATGAGGCGCAAGCTTGGGAAGACATTCTTGCCTATCAACCTACTGCGCTCGATACAGTGATTGGTATTGCAGCTAGTGGACGCACTCCATACGTTATTGGTGGCCTGAAGGCTGCCAACGAGGCTGGCCTGCTGACTGGTTGTGTGGTTTGTAATCCTGGAAGTGCGGTGGCGAATGAGGCTCAATACCCAATAGAGGTAGTGGTTGGCCCCGAATTCCTGACTGGCAGCACGAGACTCAAGTCGGGCACGGCCCAAAAACTAGTCTTGAACATGATCACGACCGTTGCCATGATCAGGCTGGGACGTGTCAAAGGCAACAAGATGGTGGACATGCAACTCTCGAACCTCAAGCTCATCGACAGAGGGACCAAGATGGTGCAGGAAGGAACTGGCCTAAATTATAAGCTTGCTAAACAATTGCTTGATCACTTCGGATCAGTGCGTGCCGCTGTTGAGGCGCATCAAAAGGGGGAGGTGGCCTAGTTTGTCGTTCGACCATGGGTAATATTTGGCAGCACCAGCCTTTGTTTGGTAGGCAACATGTCCCTAGGCCCTAACTTTGGTCAATGATCTTGAGACCTAGCTAGCAATTAGCAATTTTGACGGATTGGAGTCCCAACTACTAAAGCCAAACACCTGTGCAAGACATCGCACCGTTCGAGAATTGGGAGAAATACTACCGAGCGGTCGAGGACGAACGTTCGCCATTTTTTGGCCAGGAGTATAACACCCAGTATTACGAAAATACCATTTACGGCTACTATATCCATCCTTATTGGGACGAGATCGAGTCTGAGACCCTATACCTGAAGGTGCTCTATGCTGACTATGATTTTGGCTTTGTGGTCATCGAGCTATTGGGAGAGTGGAACGATACCTTGCACAACGACATTATGTTCCTGAAGCGGCGGGTGATTGACCTGATGCTTGGTGAAGGCATCAAGAAGTTTATCTTGATCGGCGAGCATGTGCTGAACTTTCATGGGTCGGTTGATGACGACTATTATGCCGAGTGGGCCGAGGAGGTTGAGGATGGATGGATCGTCGGTATTGGTTTTCGGGACCATGTTCTGATCGAGTGGGCCAAGTTTCACCTGGACTACTACATCAATTTTGGCGGGACATTAGAACTAGATCATTGGCGAACGATGGCCCCAATGGCGTTTTTTGACCTTGTTAATGGCTTGATGCAACGTCGGCTCGGTAGCTAGGTTAGTTTTCTGGCATTAATTGGGCCTAATACCTGCAGAAATTGCTGATATTGTAAACTGTCCTGACCCACCAGACGTTACTGAGACAAGATGATGCGAAGTTTGATTTATAGCCGCCGTAACCCCTACATGACCATGCTCTTGCTGGCCATGGGCGGTAGCGTGATTTTTTTCTTGGTGCTGATCGTAGCCTACTTTAACCGAGCCGGCATGCCCGACTGGCGCCCAGTGCCACTACCCGCTGTCTTTTGGGTTTCGACCTTTATTATGGTCTTTAGCTCTTTCACGCTGCAACAAGCCAACGAAAACTATAAGGCCGAGCGCTATGAGCACTTCAAGAACTGGATTGGCTTTACACTACTGCTAGGTGCTATCTTCTTGCTAAGCCAAGGTGCCGGCTGGTTTGATCTGATCATGATGCATCACACGATGACTGATTCGGTATCTGCCGCCTTCTTGTATCTTATGTCAGGCTTGCATGCGGCGCACATCTTGCTGGGGTTGGTAGTCTTGATCATGATTTATCGAGATGCCGTCCGGAATACGGAGTATGTGGATGGCTTTATCACGAGCCTTGATCCTGTCAAAAGCTCACGTCTCAAGCTCATGACCTATTATTGGCATTTTGTGGATGCGCTTTGGTTTGGGCTATTTTTATTGTTCCTAGGCCAAGGCGGTTGATCAGTCATAGCTATTTTATTAAGTCGGATTTTGCTGCCATAACCCAATGCCTTGTGATTGGCATTAGTTGTGGGCGACTAGTCTAGTGTTTACTTTGCTGCATGTCCGACCAAATAGCTGACCAACCCGTTTTATCGTTCCGAGACCTTAGCTATAGTTTTCTGAATGGTGGTTTTGCGCTTACTGGCATTTCGGGAGATCTTTATGCAGGCGAGCATACGGTCTTGATAGGTGTAAGCGGCAGTGGCAAATCCACACTGATGGCGCTAGCAGCAGCCTTGCTTTGCCCCAGTCATGGGCAAATTCTACTCCATAACGAGCCTGTGCCAGGACCTGATCAGCGCTTAGTCCCTGGTCATGAGTCTATTGTGCTGATGCGGCAGCAGCCTGAGTTTTCGCTCGGGATGACTTGTCGCCAGCTCCTGATGCAGCACCTTAGGGCATACGAGCGGACATGGGCTGAGGCCGAAACGCTTCGTCTGTTGAAGCTTTGTGGATTGTATCATTTCCAAGATCGTTTGCCCAACACCATGTCAGGTGGTGAGCAGCAACGGTTGGCACTAGCAATTGCGCTCAGCACGCATCCAGCAGTCTTGTTGCTTGATGAGCCGTTGAGCAAAATCGACCCATATCAGAAGGCGCAACTTGCGGCTGACCTTAAACAAATTGCGGCTGAAGAGGGTGTCGCTTGCCTTTGGGTCCTGCATGAGCCAGAGCTTGCAATCTTGATAGCGGATCAGATATGGGTGATGCAGCATGGTAGCATTGTACAGCAAGGGGATACCGAGACCGTATATTTCTGTCCCCAGACCCTATCAATTGGCGAGCTTCTGGGGCCCATCAATCAGCTGCCAGCCCATTTATGGGATCGCTTCCCAAAGGCCAAGGCGCAAGGTGGTTTTTTGCGGCCTTCTCAAGTACCAATCACATCTGATATGCCAGTCCTCCGGACCCAGTTTTTAGGGCTATATACCCTCGTTTGGGTGGAGGTGGATGGGGTAGAGGTGGTGGGGAGTCTTAATCCGAAACCGGCACCTTGACTTCGTGGCGGGGACAGGACATGGGACCAAACGTCCGCCTAGGTGGATAAGAGCCCAACGAGCTGCCAACTGCTGAAACGCAAAAAACCAGCCATTGCTGACTGGTTTAGATGCTTTGGTGGCGGGGACAGGACTCGAACCTGCGACCTTTGGGTTATGAGCCCAACGAGCTACCAACTGCTCCACCCCGCGATATTGGATTGCAAAGGTACGCAAAAATTCTATCTATCC
>CANHWS010000373.1 GCA_947464365.1 Cytophagaceae bacterium
GTCGTTGTGCCTTTGTTCCCACAATATGCGTCTGCATCATCTGGATCTGTCCATGACGAAGTCATGCGTTTGGTCCGGAATTGGCAGATTGTGCCAGAGATCGTAATGTTGCATCAGTTTTTTGCTCACCCTGGTTTCCTTAATGCGATAACCCAAGTTTGGGCTGATTACTTTGAAGCGAAACTTAAGGTCCAGCTACCTGTCGATCAATATTGGTCCAGTCAGCAACTCCAGAAAGATGAAAAGGGCCATGACCATGGCTACCAACATGTCGTTTTCAGCTACCATGGCTTGCCCGAGCGGCAAATCCGGAAAGGGGATTGCAGCAATGGTGGGTGCCTATCCTCCACTTGTTGCGATACGCTCAGAGCCGACAATCGTAGTTGTTATAGGGCCCAGTGTTTTGCCACAACCCGCTTGCTTGTCGCCAAACTAGGCATCCCAGAGGGTAGTTATACCACCTGTTTTCAGTCTCGTCTCGGCAATGACCCTTGGATCAAACCGTACACCGATGATAAAATCAAGGAACTTGCCAAAAGTGGTGTCCATCGGGTTTTGGCCCTGAGTCCCTCCTTCGTTTCTGACTGCCTCGAGACCATCGAAGAAATCGGTGTTGAGTACAAAGAAAAGTTTGAAGAGGCTGGCGGTCATGTTTGGGATTTGATGCCTTGTGTCAATGATCATGACAGCTGGGTCGAGGGTATGGCAAGCATTCTCAGGACCTACAAACCTGCCCACTTTTTGGTAGGTTAGGGTTCAATTGATCGACAAACGGTGCCTTTATAATGAACGAAACCGATAATTTGGCGGATAAAACTGTGCAGTTAATAAGGTTGGGTTGTTATGTGACCTATAGTATTCGCATTATCTTAACCTTAATTTCAAGTTAAGGCAAGCTGCCAACGCCACCTTTGTATTGTCAGAAATCAGTGTGTAGGTGTGCCTTTGCACTGCATCCAAAGCTGACAGACCTGGGTGTATGAAACATGTTTTACAAACACTTTCCTTTGCTGGCTTGCTCCTAATGTTTTTTGCCTCGTTGCAGGCTAGGGCAACAGTCTATTATAGCAAATCCACTGCCACCAACTTTAACACACTCGCTCAATGGGGTGAAAACACTGATGGTTCTGGCACAGCACCCACAATCATTAACAATACCCATGACTTTGTTGTAGCCAATGGTGCAGCCATCACGACCAGTGCCACTGCTAGCGTCCGTCGCCTCACAGTTTCAGCTGGATGTTCTTTGACTGTCAGCCATTTGATCACCGTTCAGACAACAGGTAGCAATGGCCAATTTAACCTCAATGGTACCCTGATTTTTAATACCGCAATCACCGCTAGTGCCGGGGCCTCTTGGTCTACTACATTATTCAGAGGTACTACAGTCATTGGTTCATCTTCTGTTTTTGTTGTCCAATCTATCGGGACTGCTCCAAATACTGGCACATCATTGAGCAGTGCATCAATTACGGGCAATAGTTGGGGGGCATTTATTTGGACCTCTAACAGTTTTGGTAGCTCATCCCTTAATCTGACCTTGCCGTTCGGAACAACCTTTAATGGTAAGTTTCAAATTAACCAAACTGGTACTCGAAGCAACACCATAATTAGGCTTGCTGGCTCCACAGGTAGCCAAAATTTTACCTTTAAGGACGATTTTGACATTGCCAATGGTTCGTTTGAGATGACTAACTCGGGTTCTGGCAATACCTATAACTTCGAAAAGGGACTTCTAGTAAGCTCTACGTCCGTATTTGCAAACGGTACAACCAGTGGTTCTACCTATAACTTCAATGGTTCTGATTGTCAATGGACTGTCAACTCCTACGGGACCAACAGTACAAGTATTGTTATAGCCTCATCTGCCAAGCTGACGTTAAATACCAATCTTGCCGTTGCTACGAGCAGGACTCTAACACTTAATGGTATCCTCGATGCCAAAAGTGCAATCATAAGCGGTGCTGGTGGCTTTACGTTGGGAGCCACAGGTACAATGATCTCAGCAAACACAGGAGGGTTCAGAACCTCAGGCTCTAGTGGAACGGTGCAAGTCTCTGGTACTCGTACCTGGAACGTAGCCGCCAAATATGAACTCAATAGTGCCATAGCCAACCAAAGCACAGGGTTTGCCACCCATCCGACCACAAGTGGTGATGTCCTAATGTCAAACTTAACCATTAGCAACAGTGGTGGTTTTGTCGTTACGCTAGACGCCGATGTTTCTGTAGCTGGGCCAGTGACAGTTTCGGCCAATGCCATTCTTCGAACTGACGATGGCTTCAACGTAAAAAAAGGCACAGGAGGGACTGTAGTTCTCAATGGCACCGTGCAAACAGGTGATGATGATGGATTTGCGGGTGGTGCCGGTGCTGGTACCAATGTATCTGGATATAATGTTGGGGATATCACTATCGGTTCAGCATCTACAGTTGACTATCGTGGTGGAACACAGGTCGTCACTAGCTTTACCAACTATAACAACCTGTCAGTCACAACATCTGGTACCAAGGCTTCGGATGGGGACATCACCGTGGCAGGCACCTTAACTGTCAGCGCTGGTACCTTCAACTATAATGATGACGATATTACGGTCTCTACAGGCTTGGCATCAGGTGGGGCGCTTGCTGATAACAGTAGTTCAAGGTTTATCATCGGTGGCACAACAGGTGCTATGAACTGGCCATTCGCCTCAACATTGGCAGGTGGGCTTACTATAAACAGAACAGGTGGTCTTAGCCTAGGTGCCAACCTAACAGTTGGTGGCGTGACAGCCCTGACAAGTGGCGGCATTACCCTCAATAGTCAGACCTTGTCGCTAAATGGGCAGATCACTGGTACCAATGCCATCAATGGCAGCACAACTTCGGGTCTAACAATTGGTGGTACAGGTACCATTTCGCCTTTTGCCACACCAACCCAACTGGCTACATTGTCAGTTAGCCCAACATCTGCCCGTACGTTAGTCCTTAGCCAAGGTCTCACTGTCGCTACCTCATTTACTTTGGGTGCTAATGGGACACTTTCGGTTGGAAATAATACGCTCAACTTGGCTGGGGCATTTGTAGCTACTTCTGGCGCGAATCTGACGTTGGGATCGACTTCGGGAGTTTTGGGTGTGACAGGAACCGGCACAGCCTTAAGTTTCCCCGCTCCTATAACTACGATTACAAA
>CANHWS010000374.1 GCA_947464365.1 Cytophagaceae bacterium
CTACCACCAAATACAATGGTAATTTTATGCCTTGGTGGTTGGTGCGTCAATCAGTCAGTCGCTATTTATTGACCCAGCAAAAACTTCCGGTGCCTACGGGTGCTATGCAGGTACCAGGGCTGGCTGAGCTCCTTGAGGTATTTTTTTCGTAAGTCCTCTGGTGCGGCCTCAATGCGCGCATCGCCCCAGTCTGGCCACGAAGTGCCTTGCCAGTTCCAGTTGATGTAAGAGGTGCCTTTCAGGTTGGGGTAAAGGCGAACCATATTGAAGTAAGGCACAAACCATAGCCTCCAGCTAGAGTCTCCCTTCGAGACACTCATGCGCCGAGGGGTACACTCGCCAATCATGACGGGATATTTGCGGGCCTTGGAGCTGTCCAAAAAGTTCCAGAGCTCTGGTCGCTCAAACTGCCAAGCACTGAAAACGTCGATGCTCCACCAGTCCACATAGTTGTCTCCGGGGTAGAACTGCATGTAGTTATCTTGGTCCGAGTCCACTGCAAAACACCAAACCAATGCCACATTCTTGAGTCCACTGGCCCTAATGGCATCAGCCACATAACGATAGGCTGCTATATAGCTTTTGGGTTCGTATCCGTTCCAAAATCCGTTGAACTCATAACCTAGGCGGAGGTAAATGGGGCGGTTAAAGGCTTTGATTTCGCGTACGAATGTCTGAATATCGGCATCATGTTGGCCAGCAGCGACTAGGTGCTCATAATGTTTTTCCGGTTGCCCATCAAAGGTCATCGGGAGACCCAGCTGAGGGATGGCAGGGTAGGGTAGGTCTGCTATCCGTTGCAAATCCTTGCGCAGCCTGGTTCCATCGCCAATGGTGCTCAGGTTATGGTAGGTCATATAGACGCTAGGCTGGAGGTCAGGACCTGCGGCAGCCGCATAGTTCCGGAAGGCATCATCACTTTGGCCTACACCATGCATTACCATATCTTTAGGCTCGAGCATCCGCCCGTAGTTAGCCCGTTTGCTGAGTGGTTGCAGCTCGTTGGCCATGCCATCATGGATGCCTTTTTTGTAAGGTGCTTTACCTGGCATTTTGGTGGGCGACACTACGGGCACCACTTTGGCAGCATCGAGGGTTGGCGCCGTAGTGCTTGGGGCCACTTGGGCCTGTATCGACCAAAAAGGAGAAACCGCAAACAGCATTGCAAGGCCAAAAAACGACCTTAACACGCGCCTATTGGCGGGCTTTGACCCTATTGGCTTGGCCAATGGGTTAGATCTGGAGGTAGTAGATACGTTCATTCGTCAGCGTTAGGGTAAAGTGCCAAGAGTGCACTTGGTCAATCAGGGCGAAGTTTACACATAAATAATGCGCAAACTATAGGTCATTTTGTGTTGATTTGCCGTGCAGGCAGTCGCCGATACATCTGGTGTAGTTCGTACCACCTGATTAGCAGTCATGCACCTGCCCTGCAAAGAAAACAAACCACGGCCAGCGGCAACGCCCACGGCCCAAAACAAATACGCTTTATGAAGAACTTCCGCCTACAGCGCTTGTTCAACCAGCAGTCTGGCCGCTGTTTCGACGTGGCAATCGACCACGGATTTTTTAACGAGTATGCCTTTTTGCAAGGTATCGAGCACATCAAAACCGCCATCACCACTTTGGTAGAGGCTGCTCCTGATGCCATCCAGCTCACAGTCGGTCAAGCCCACTACCTCCAGAATCTCCCAGGTCGTCATAAGCCAAGCCTCGTCCTCCGTACGGATGTGGCCAACGTCTATGGCACCCAACTACCTCGCACCCTTTTCAGCCGGATGATTAGCGAGCCTGTGACTCAGGCCATCAGGCTTGATGCCACTTGTGTGGTCGTCAACCTGTTCCAGATTCCGAACCAACCAGAGGTCGCCGACCAGTGTATCCAGAACATCTTGTCCATCAAGCCGATCTGTGATCAGTTCAGCATGCCTTTGATGATCGAGCCATTGGTTTTCCAAGAGAATGCCAAAGCTGGTGGCTACATGGTCGATGGTGACGAGAAAAAAATCATTCCATTGGTGCGTCAGGCTGTTGAGCTTGGTGCTGACATCATCAAATCTGACCCTACGGACGACGTTAGTGTCTATCACAAAGTGGTCGAGACTGCTGGTGATATTCCTGTCCTAGTCCGTGGCGGTGGCCGTGCAACAGACGAGGAGATCCTGACCCGTACCTATAACCTGATCCAGCAGGGTGTCAAAGGCATCGTTTATGGCCGGAACATCATTCAGCACCCGAAACCTGCTGCCATGACCCGCGCTTTGATGGCCGTCGTACACGAAGGTGCCACTGTGGCAGATGTCATTGGTCTGGTCAAATAATCAATAGATAGATCAGCCCTTTGGTCTGTATTTATCACATCTCAAACACTCTCAGAAATGAAACAAGTAAAAGTAGGCATCATAGGTGGTGGACTGATGGGCAAGGAGGCCGCTAGTGCCTTTGCCCGCTGGTTTGTCCTTAACGATAGCCCCGCTCAGCCTGTGCTGACCGCTGTAGCCGACCTCAGCGAGGACGTCCTGAAGTGGTACAACCGCGTCCCGACGATCGAGCTCCTTACTACCGACTACCATGCCCTTTTGGCATCTGATGTCGAAGTGGTTTATGTGGCAGTACCGCACAACCTGCACCAACAAATCTACCTAGATGTGCTGGCCGCTGGCAAGGATCTACTGGCTGAAAAGCCTTTCGGTATCGATGCTGATGCTGCCAATGCTATCTATACAGCTGCCGAGGCCTCAGGCCAATTTGTCCGTTGTAGCTCTGAGTTTCCGTTCCTCCCAGGTGTCCAACGGGTGATCCAGGAGGTAAAGTCAGGCAAATTGGGCACCCTGCTTGAGATCAAATCTGGTTTCCACCATAGCAGTGACCTAGATCCTACCAAAGCCATCAACTGGAAACGCCAAGTTAAGTTCTGCGGCCAGATTGGTGTGATGGGAGACCTTGGGATGCACGCTGCTCACGTACCATTCCGCCTAGGTTGGTATCCTGATACGGTCTATGCCCAGCTCCAGAAAATCTATACTGAACGCCCAGATGGCAAAGGTGGCATGGCCCCTTGCGACACTTGGGATAACGCCGTGCTCCATACCGCTGTCACGATTGATGGACGCAGTGTGCCAATGACCCTTGAGACCAAGCGCATGGCCCCGACCGAA
>CANHWS010000375.1 GCA_947464365.1 Cytophagaceae bacterium
GCACTGTTACGCATTGCAAAATCGATGGCAACCGGGGGCATAATGGGTTTCAGATCAACGGCAACTCGACGCGTTGTTATTTCGAAAAGCTCCAAGGTGGTGATGCGCTGCATACCTATTGCCTATCCAACTCAGCCTCAGGCAATGTTATCTTCCAGTGCTTGATGAATGAACCTGGGGGCCTAGATTGCCATGGCGGCCTTGGGGTCTATAACCTCGTGGACAATATGCACGGTGGTGTCTATGCCTCAGGCGGCGCAACCGGTAACACCCCACCAGGCATCGGTACTGGACTAGTACTCTATAACTGGCAGATGGGCTCGGTGCATCCTTATAGCTATTCTATCATTGACCAAACGCTCAGCACCACCAGCACTCCTGGTTTGGTAGCCGTAGGGCTTACCAACCTGAACCATTGGCCTACTGGAGTTATCTCGGGCCAAACCCCAAAAGGCAAACGCCAAACCCTCATCACCCAAGATACGATGACCGACACCCTTTGGCTCGAAAGCATTGACCATTTGGTCAAACCTTGGTCTTTGCTCGAGTGGCTTAGGAAACCTTAGACATTTTGGTGACGGTACTAGCTTTGTGCTAGGTTGCTTCTACCTAGGATTACCTCAATCACACAACACCCCGATTACTACGCATTAGATATGGCATTATTACAAAGTTGGCGCTGGTTTGGCCCCAACGACCCAGTTAGCCTCGCTGATATTCGGCAGGCAGGCGCAAAAGGCATCGTTACCGCCCTCCACCACATCCCGAACGGGCAGGTCTGGACAGTGGACGAAATCCTGAAACGCAAACACGAAATCGAAGCAGCTGGCCTGATTTGGTCAGTTGTTGAGTCGGTACCAGTGCATGAGCAGATTAAGACCCAAACGGGTGATTACAAACTCTGGATCGAGAACTACAAAACTTCGTTACGGAACTTGGCCCAGTGTGGCATTACCCTCGTGACGTACAACTTCATGCCTGTGCTTGACTGGACAAGGACCGATCTGGCCTACGAGGTTGAGGATGGCTCAAAAGCTTTGCGATTTGAGCGAGCAGCCTTCATGGCTTTTGACCTCTTCATCCTGCAACGCGAAGGCGCCAAGGCTGAATATTCGCCTGAGGATTATGCCAAGGCTGAGGCCAAGTTTGCCAGCATGACTGACGAGGAAAAGGCATTGCTTCAGCGTAACATCATCGCTGGCCTGCCAGGCAGCGAGGAGAGTTTCACGATCGCCCAATTCCAACAAGCGCTAGACACTTATGATGGCATCGATGCTGATCGCCTTCGTCAACACCTAATTGATTTTCTGAAGGAGGTGGTGCCAGTGGCCGAGGAGGCAGGAGTCTATCTCGTGATCCACCCAGATGATCCACCTTATGGCATCCTAGGTTTGCCAAGGGTTGTTAGCACCGCTGATGATATCCAAGCTTTGGTCGATGCGGTGCCATCTGTCCATAACGGGTTATGTTTCTGCACAGGTTCCTTCGGAGTTCGTGCCGACAATGACCTTCCTGCCATCGTGGCTAAGTTTCAGGAGCGGATCAATTTTGTCCACCTCCGTGCTACCCAGCGTGACGAGGATGGCAACTTTTATGAAGCCAACCACCTTGAAGGTGATGTAGATATGTTTGCCGTAATGGTTGAGCTGGTCAGATTAATGGAGCAACGCGGTATAGCCCTAGCGATGCGCCCCGACCATGGTCACCAAATGCTGGATGATCTACGCAAAAAGACCAACCCAGGTTACTCAGCAATCGGCAGGCTCCGTGGTTTGGCCGAGCTCCGTGGCTTAGAGATGGGCATCACCCGTAGTAGGGCAAAGTAACTTGGTTGGTGGCAACTGCTGCAAAAAGCAGGCATACCTTGCCTCAAACTAAAAAAACAGAATAACCATCAGGGGCCTAGAAACGACGTTTCGTGGCCCCTTTTGGTACAAATGCTTCAGAGCTCGCCCCTTCTGTAACCCAGATTATGACCATCACGATAAAGTTGAGCAATGCCACAATGAACATCGTCAGGGTTAGGCTACCAAAATCGAAACCTTCTTCAGCAAGTGCCACTTGTTCGTTACAGACATAATCTTCGACGTTCCAGTCACCCTCCATTGCAGGACCTGTAAACTTATCCGATACGACCTTGCTTTCAGGTGCCAACTTCAACCGATTACAAAGGTCCGCATATGGTTTCCTGATTTTGCTGTACCCAGCTATCAGGTTGATGCCCATGACACGGGTGCTGCCCTTTGGTCTTATCCAGACCTGGTGCAGTTCGTTAAACTTGGTGCCATTGTCATCATGCCGATTAAGGGCAAAGGTCAGGACAGGCTCTTGGTTTTTACTGTCAGTTGCTCCTGCATGCTTCCATGCTGGTGGTATCAACCAACTATCTGTGGTATAAGTCGAGTGGCCTGAACGTTTCATCGTCTTGTTGGTCCGGCCTTCGACACGTTTCAATGATTTATAGATAAGCTGATTTTGGAAACCAGCCTCGGTGATCAAATTAACGGGCTGTCCCTCATTGTTGTGGCTGACGACAAAATACCAAGTGGTGTCATTGAGCTGTGGCTCATCATGATGCGGAATAATGATGGCATCAATATTAGGATCCACTGGTTGTTCGACGATAAAGGCTTGGAAAGCTCTTGCCTCACTATCGAGCAAAATATCATATCCCTTGACCATATACATGGGCTGAAAACCAGGCAACTTAGTGTTGCTGCCGGACGGAATCGGAGACAATGATTTCCAGAGTTTGACGTACTTACCTTCATTATCGGCGCTTTCGTCTCCAGCAACCTCGCCGTCTGGCTCACTGTCTGTCGTTCCAGCCGAATCACCAGTCTGAATGCTATCAACTGAATCAACCCTACCATCACTTTGGTCCTCAGCAGCAGGTGGCGCTTGTTCCATTGGTGCATAGGCCACATACTGGTGATCCCCGTTTTGGGATCCAATCGAGGGTCCGTATTCGCCAAATTGGCCCAGCAGGAGTCCGAAACCAGCTCCAAGCATCATGACGAACGAGACCAAAAGGCCCAACCTTACCCCAATCATACCTCCCATCCACCAAGATCTAAAATGGCCAATCGGATGTTGATTATGAGGTGGGAAAGGCTGCGAGGATGACATTATATGATGGCTGGCTGGATA
>CANHWS010000376.1 GCA_947464365.1 Cytophagaceae bacterium
AGCGGTAGGTCGTGAAGTCAAGCGAGTCTGCAAGTTTGACACTGTAGCAAGTACTAGCCGTGCCTTGGCAGAAATCAAATCCTGATAATTGAGGGGCGCCTAGCAGTTTGATATCTGGGGCTGCCCTCGCGATTGTATCTGTGATATGGATTTTGAGCGATGCTGATGAATCTAGACTGGTGCCACAGCTATTGATACCGCGCATGTTGATCTGATAAAAACCAGAAGGCGCATCAGGTTTCAGCAGAAGACGAATGCAATAGTCAGTACCTTGATCAGGCCCCCCACCCGGGATGGCAACAAATGTACCGATTGTGTCTTGTTTAAAACCTGGCGTTGGCACCATTGGGCGCACCTTCCATCTACCAGACGTAGCATACTCAGGTTTTACATTAAGATACCTTGCCGAGTCTGAATTGTAGTTACGTAGGCAGATATCTACATAGGTGTCCACTCCGCGGTGGATAGCACGAGAAATGGCATTAGGAACGGTAACTGGTGCACCTGGCGCCCTTAGTGGCTTCGGCTGGATAAAGAAGGTCGTGGTGGCGGTATCCCCCATCGAACTTGTATCTGCAGCAGGAGCAAAGAGCCCACCAACACCCGCATAATGAGATGTCGGCAACCCGCCATATCGTGCGTTGGTGTCGGTCATGCCAGCAGCGATGATTTTGACGGCACCATAATATTGTGGATTCCAGAGTGCCCAGAAGCCTGTGCTGTCAGACCTAAAATAACGGGCGAAGTTGCGAGGATAATTGGCCAAAACCGGAATAGCAGCTGGCAAAAGTGTAGCAGCAGGCAAATGGCTATATGGCTTCAGACGCGTACGGCTAGCAGCATCAAACCGCGTGATAAAGTACCGATACTTGGTTGTGTCAGCATATTTGGTGCCTGCAAATGCTGTGCGGAAAATGGCACGGAAGAAAGTCGAGTCAGTACCTTGACAGGTAGAGTCGGTTGTGTTACCGTTGCTAGAGTTGATGGTCTGGATAGTGTCAGGGCGTGGTACAAGCGCGTTCCAGTTAACCTTGATAGAATCCCAACGTGAGGCTCCACAGGCATTGCGACCACGGTACTTGAGGTATCCGACAGTATCTGTCGTGAAACGTTGCCAGTTGATCTTGACCCTTAGGCTATCCTTGAACCTAGACGGGAGCAGATTGGCTGCATCCTGTGGTGTAAAAGGGGTAATGCGTGGATTGATGATCGTGTGGCGTGAGCCTGGGATGCGTTTGTTCTGGATTGTATCAGGATAAACGGCCCATTCGTATTCACGGATGTTGGTACTACCATTTGCAAACTCGAAGAACTGATTGTTAGGGTCGTTCACCGAATAAGACTTTGCACGTAGGGTGCTATCAGGGCGGCGGGCGCGACGAGGCGGTGCAGCTAGTACTGGGATGCCGCTATAAATACGGAAGGACTTCCTGAGGGTATCACCATTGTTTCCACAGAAGTTATTGCCGCGGACCGAAAGCTCATATACACCAGGAGCACCAGACCAAGTAACCGTAGCACTGCTACCGATACCAGCACTTGGTACAATCGTACCGAATGAGCTTGGAGTAATTGTCCAGGTGTAGCTATTGGCCGAAGAGCTCGGGATGATACGAAGGATATTCTGATTGCCTGATAGGCCAACTCCGCAAAGGCCTGTATCAAGGGCAATAGGATCTAGCAAGGTCGGACGTGGAACCTTGTCTTGGACAATAACTGTAATCCGGTTCGTCCGGTAAGAACATTGGGCAGTGGTAACTTCGCAAACTAGTGGGTCACCATTATTGATGGTAGGGGCACCAACCGGGTTAAGTGTGGCACGCGATAATGTAGGCGTTGCGGATGCAGGACCAAGGGCTACGTTACCAGCAAAAAAACGATAGGTGGTAACACCTGGGGTAGTTGGCACAGTTAGGGTCAGGCGCTCAGTGGCACACATCGTGATAGAGCTTCCTGTTGCTGGACGTGGTGGTGTGCCAGCTGAGGCGGTCATAGTCGGCGTGGCAAAAGCAGGCGCTAGGCTTAGGCTAGAAGGGGCATCAATTGTCAAGTCAGCAAACGGATCAGCGATCAGGCTATTGAAGCCGCGATCGGAAACTAAGGTAGCGTCGGTACGCCAGCTTAAGTTGTTGTTGAGTGTACAGTTGAGAATCGGGAGTTTGATTTCGGCCAATGTCTCAGTGGCATTAGGTGCCAAGGTGACGGCTGGCCCACCTTGCACTGCCCGCATCGAAACCAAAACGTAACCATTGGTTGCATCATAGACCGCAGTCATTTGCGCAAATGAGGGGTTGTTGGAGTATACCGGGCTGAAAACGTTAGGTCCGAGAGTGGCCGTGTTGACGGCCAGCTGGTTGACGTCAAATGCAAAATCACAGTCGCCAGGAACATAGGGCGTACCAGTTGGGTTCTGGAGCAGCACCTTAATCGTCACAGTAGGTGTGGTTAAGGTCTGCTGTAACCTGACCTTAAGCTGCGCTTCGGCTGGGACCGTTGCCAATCCGATGAGGCAGGCAAGCACTCCTAGAAAGGTCGAAAGTCGGAAAACGTGTTTCATCATTGTGCTGGATTGCATTTCTAACAGGCTTGTGTAGGCTTTGGTCAGGACCTTGACCCATACCACGGCGATTGCCGCTGCAAAGATCTTGGTTAACCAATTATCTTAGCCCGAATAGGGGCAAACAGTACACAGGCCATGATAACCAAGTGCAATTTTAGTGATTTCGGGGGGATTAACCCAAAGTAGGGGTCGAAAAATAAAAAATTAGTCCAGAATATCGCTGATACCGCAAATATTACATCGGATCCTGAGGGGTACCCTTTCGGCCAAGATTAAGCCAATGTAACCAAACTGTGGGTCATAAAATGGGATTTGGCCCAAGTTAGTCTCCGATATCAAATTAAAAAGGCGTTAATTTTGCGCAAAATCTGGCCAAACCTTACACGGTAGGAATTCTGCCAAATTTTGTCGATTTTCTGGTCGTTCGGCTCCCAAAATGTTACCTTATTTGGCAATAATGCCTAGGTCTGACTTGGTTATTAGCCAGCAGTTTAGACCACTGTGTTGACCATCGTCAGGACCCGATCGATGACTAATTGCTGATCTTGCAGAGAAAGACTTGGCCCTGTGGGTAGGCAGATGGCATGCCT
>CANHWS010000377.1 GCA_947464365.1 Cytophagaceae bacterium
CGAAAAAGCAAGCCAATGTACCCGTGAGGACGCCCGTATTTGGTATTACGAAAACATGCGTACAGCCTCCATGTCGATCTACGTGGCTGGTGCCAATCCTGAGGTTGTCCTGCCTGCCCTTAATCAATATCTTGGCCAATGGGAGGGGGTCAGTAATAGGCTTGTGACACTGAGTGAACAGCCATTGCTTACGGCGACCCCGCACTACCTACCAGGAGCTAACAAACTCCAGACCAGCATCCGGCAGGGTACGAGGTCCATCAACCAGAAGCATCCTGACTACCCAGCCTACCGCATGGCCAATGAGATATTTGGTGGCTATTTTGGCTCACGCCTGATGACCAATATCCGCGAGGACAAAGGCTATACCTACGGCATCAGTAGCCAATTGGTCCATTTTCGGCAGGCATCTATGTTTGTAATCGGCACAGATGTTAAGGCAGAGGCTACGCAGTCCACACTTGACGAAATCCGGTTTGAGATGCAGCGCATGCGTACCGAACCCGTACCGGCGGATGAGCTCGAAACGGTCAAAAACTACAAACTTGGTGGCTATCTCGGTAGCATTAATACCCCTTTTGATGTTTTGGACAAGGTAAAGGCCCTTAATCTTGCAGGGCTGGAAACCAGCTATCTAGACACCTTTTATGCGCAACTTTTGGCCCTAACACCCGAGCAAGTGATGCAGGCAGCCTACGAGCATTGGCAACCTGAGCATCTCCTGACAGTTGTTGCTGGCATGGATCAACCAGTATAACCTTGGTCCATTGCATAGTCACATAGTATGAATTGGCCCATAATTAAAGGCATGGGTTCCAACCCCAAAGACTACCCAACTTCAAACACCTCCAACACCATTACCCCCATCACCAAACATGAATCCTTATATAGTTGCCAACGAAAGCCGGTTTCTTGAGGAGCTATTTGCCCTCTTACGCATCCCTTCGGTAAGTGCTGATGCCAAGTTTGCGGACCACGTCCATACCGCTGCGGACTGGGTGAAAGATGCCCTACTTAAAGCAGGTGCAACTCATGCCGAAGTCTGCCAAACTCCTGGTTATCCCATCGTCTATGGCGAAACCATTGTGGATCCTGCTTTGCCAACAGTGTTGGTCTATGGCCACTATGATGTACAGCCAGCTGATCCGATCGAGCTCTGGACCTCGCCACCTTTTGAGCCTGTGGTCAAAGATGGTAAGATTTATGCCCGTGGTAGCAGTGACGATAAGGGGCAGATGTTTATGCATATCAAGGCCCTAGAAGTCATGATGCAGACAACGGGCTTGCCTTGTAATGTCAAGTTCATGATCGAGGGTGAAGAAGAAGTAGGATCTGCTAATCTTGGTTGGTTTGTAGCCCAAAACGTCGAGCGCCTAAAGGCTGATGTAATCCTGATATCGGATACCGCTATCTTGAGCAACGAGAACCCGAGCATCACTGTTGGTCTGCGTGGCCTTAGCTATATGGAGGTCGAGGTAACTGGCCCGAACCGTGACCTGCACTCTGGTATTTATGGTGGCGCCGTCGGCAACCCGATCAATGTTCTCTGTAACATGATCAGCCAATTGGTCGATCAAGATGGCAAAATCACGATCCCAGGCTTTTATGATAAGGTAGAGGATGTTTCTGTCGAGGAACGTACCGAGATGGCCAAGGCGCCGTTTGACGAGGCCGAGTTCGCTCGTGATCTTGGGGTAGATGGTCTTGCGGGAGAAACTGGTTACTCAGCACATGAGCGTGTCAGCATCCGCCCAACCCTTGATGTCAACGGCATTTGGGGTGGCTACACAGGCGAAGGTAGTAAGACAGTCATTGCCTCTAAGGCCTATGCTAAAATCAGCATGCGCTTGGTCCCTCATCAAGATTCTGCCGAGATCAGCCAGCTCTTCCAAAAGCACTTTGAGTCTATCGCTCCTGATAGTGTCAAGGTCAAAGTCGGCTACCACCACGGAGGGCAGCCTGCTGTCACCCCGACGGACTCTGTTGCCTATAAGGCTGCCGCCATGGCTTTTGAGGAGGCTTGGGGCAAAACTCCTATTCCGATGCGCGAAGGCGGGTCAATCCCGATCGTTGCCTTGTTCGAGCGAGAGCTAGGCCTCAAGTCAGTCCTGATGGGCTTTGGCCTCAATAGCGATGCGATCCACTCGCCAAACGAGCACTATGGCATCTTCAACTACCTAAAAGGAATTGAGACCATCCCGTTGTTCTTTAAGCACTATGCTGAGCTGAGCAAATAGGCTGCCTCCCCATTAAATTTGCCAAACCACCTTGCTATATGTGAGGTGGTTTTTTTCTGCCTTTTGAGCACCTAATTGAGCTTTCTACCAGTTCAATAAGTTCATCAGGATTTGTTGGTCCCGACGACCTTTGATGTGTCATGGCGCCTCCTAGCTGCCGATTTTAGCTATGCCCAGTTTCAGATTACTGAAATTGAATATGATAAACCAACCATGTTTTGATCTTTTTTGGCGGGTACTTGCGTGTGATTAATCCATATTATCAATTTGGCCCTGTTATTGATCGGGTGTAAATGGTAATTTATTTTCTAATAAAGCAGGATAAGCTCAGATCTTGGATTTTCTATTGTCCAATAGCTGTATGGTCGATCCTATGAGCCGCTAAGGTCAGATTCTTGATATAAATTTTGTTGGCACGGTATATGCGCTACTGCCTTCAGTATTGATTTTTCAACTCTCCACCTCTATCTTATCATGATTCGATTTAGACACCTATTGATTGGCATTATCGCCAGTCTGCTTTTTATTGCCAATCTTAACACGGCGCAGGCCCAAGTAGCCGTAGGTATCCGTGGTGGTAACCCTAGCGGTATCACTGCCAAGTTTTACACTGGCAAATCTAACGCCATTGACGTAATCGTGGGCCTAAATTATGGTGGCCGCGAGCGCAATGGAGACCGTAATCTCTACGGTTATTCCATATCTGCTGACTATCAGTGGATTAAGCGGACCAACACAACAGGACTTGACTGGTATTATGGCCTTGGCGCAAGCGTAGGGCGCAGCAACTACTACTACTGGAAGGATGAGTATCGCGATGACTTCTATCAATTTGCCATCCTAGGTGCACTTGGCCTAGAGTACGTCATACCTAGTTCGCCGATCCAGATTTTTGGTGAGCTCAA
>CANHWS010000378.1 GCA_947464365.1 Cytophagaceae bacterium
CAGTGGTTCAGTCCGCTTGGTAGTCAGGTTAGTACAGCATCATCCTATACCACCCCGACCCTAAACGCATCAGCCAATTACACCTACGTCCAGACCGAAACAGCAACTGCATCGGTCGGCAAGGCAACAGCTATTGGTGGTAGCACAAGGTCCGTAGCCTCCAATTTTGGTAACTGGTTGCGTGTTTTCCGCACCATGCGTATTACTGGCTTCACTGTCAATGCAGATGCTGCGGGCACTGGCACCATTAACTTGTTGGACTCCGCCACTAAGTCATTGGCAGCAACTGCAAACTATTCTTACAACAGTGGTAATACCAATGTTACTGGCTTATCGATCACCTTACAACCAGGCGTCTATCTGATGTCAGGCTCTGCTACTGCAAACTTGTACCGCACCAATTCTGGCGGAGGTTATCCTTATTCAGTACCTGGGGTCTGTGAGATGCTAGGTGCTGACAATGGCGGCCCACCTAACTTCAGCAGCAGTTTTGTTTATTGGTACTTCAACATCCAGCTCAGCTATACGCGTTGCCCTAGTGCCCCAGTTACCTATGCTGCCACTGTCACCAGCCTGAGCACACCAACCGTTAGCCCAGCTGGCCCTCTCCAAATTTCTGGCCCTACCGTCCTGACGGCGCCTGCTGGTTTCAGTTATCTGTGGTCAAACAATGCGACTACCCAATCAATATCGGTGAGCACTGCTGGTAGCTATTCGGTCCGGACAATTCAGGCTGGCTGTACGTCTAGCGCCTCAGTCGCTGTTGTGGTTACGCTGGCTGCTGCCCCAACCTATGTCTGGAACGGCACAGGTGCTTTCGGGACTGCTGCTAACTGGTCAGCTAATACAGTACCTGCTGGTCTTACTGCAGCCGACACCATCTACATCAATAGCGGGACTTGCACCCTGGATCAGAACCGTAGCTACCCGAATGTTGTAGTACGGTCTGGTGCAACACTTGAGCTCGGGGCATTTGGCCTGACAACCAGCGCTACGTTCCGGAATCTGGGCATTGTCAGCAGTGCAGCAGCCGGTGTCCTCACGATAGGGCAGGGGACAGCCCGCAGCCTTGGTACCACGACGCTACCCAATATTATCCTAGGTTCTACAGGGAACGTGACGGTCATCGGAGGGTTTAGGGCAACGACATCTATGCGCTGCAATAACACCATTACCTTGTCGGGCGCAGTAGATAAACTAACCTTAGGAGCTTCTGCAACTGGCTCAGCTGCATATCATCCATCTAGCAATGCGAGTTTCGTCGGCAACCCGACCCAATTTGTGCATGAGGTCTGGCTTGATCCGTCTAAGGCAGGGGCTGCTGGTGCTTGGTATTTCCTGGGCAATAGCATCAATACAATGGCAGTGAGCCAATTTGGAGTGGGTAATGCCTTCGCTACCAATACCTTTAACAATGCACTGCCAACGGGTAGCTCACTTTATCTGTACGATCCTACTAATGGCGTTTGGCCATCCAATCAGGGATGGGTCAAAACAACTGCCAATGCAACACTTAGCCGTGGCCAAGGGGCTAGGGTATGGGTCAGCAGGGCCCGGATCCTTGCGGGGGTCTTGACCCTGTCTGGTTTCCCGGACAACGCAACCGTCAACAGGTCGATGCTGTACTGCGCCTCTGGCTGTACGTACGGCACCACCAATGGCTACAACTTGGTTGGTAATCCGTTTGCCAGCTCGCTGGACTGGGATTTGGTCACTAAAAACCAAATGGTCAACAGTGTTGCTGTATGGCGGCAGGACCGACTACAATATACTAGTTATGTCAATGGTGTCGGTGTCAATGGCGGCAGTAACTTGATCGCACGTGGCCAGGCATTTTTTGTCCAAGCACTTAACGGCAGTGGCAGCCTCAATATGACAACTGCAGCTGTATCGACTGTTGGGACAACCTTCTACCGTCAAGGTTCGGTCGATAATATCCTCAAAGTCAGCGTTCAGGAGGGTGGTCTGTCTCAAGATGAAATGGCGGTCCGCCTAAGCAGCACAGCAACCGCCGGATTTGATCATGAACTTGAGGCACCAAAGATTATGGGCAACAGTACCAACATCTATTCCACAGGGCTTGGTGCGGTACAATATGCCATCCAGGCAAGGGCTTTGCCTACAACCAATAACACCAATGACTTGGTGCGCATTCCTGTGCTGCTAGACGGCATTAGGGCAAATCAAGTGCTGCATTTTGCGGGCTTGCCTAGCCTTACCAATGGTTTGTCGGCCTATCTGACACACCCATCTTTTGCCCAGCCATTGCTTTTGACTGAGGGCCTAGAGATTCCTCTGACTGCCGCCATGGGTACCGGTCTGGAGCTCGTCTTTGGCCTAGCATCACCAACCGGTATTGGGGCCAACCTTGCATATCAAACTAGCTTTAGCCTGTTGCCTAACCCTGCTACTTCGGTTGTTCAGGTCCGTTCGGAGGGTCAGCTCATGCACCAAATTGAGGTCATTGATGCGGTCGGAAAGGTGGTTTTGACCCTCCGGCCAGATCAGACAGAAGCAAATATTGACCTTAGCCAACTAAGCCCAGCGACCTATATCGTTCGGGTGACAGGTACCGAAGGTGTATCCAATAAAAAGCTAGTTGTTGTGAGGTAGCCATCTTGGTATAGGTAGCACTTCGGTAGGAGGTGCTTCCTGCCATCAAACACAATCATGATTAGCCCCATTGTCTTCTTACGGAAGGTTATGGGGCTAATTTTTTTCAAGATTGTGCCTCATGCTTTGCAACCATTTGATGCATTTGGCTGTCATATTTGTAGGATCAGGAGACTTAGTCTGGCAAATCTGTATCAAAGTCCTTATCTTAGCCCCTAAGTGCAACAAAAGTGCTTGATGCCAGACTTATCCGTTTTGTATCAAAAATCGTAACACCCAACAACCTTATTACCAAAAAAGCTATGCAAATGCTTACACGCTTTAGACGTTGGGCCATAGCAGCTATCTTGCTCACTGCAGGACTAGCCGCCGAGGCACAACAAACCATGGTGACGTATGCCGGTACAACCGGACGTGACCGTTTCATGAGTACGCTCCGCCTCTCTGATGGCACTGTACTTGTGGCAGGACGCTCCCAAAGCCTTGGCTGGGTGCCTAGTTCGGTTCCTGTCAC
>CANHWS010000379.1 GCA_947464365.1 Cytophagaceae bacterium
GCTTCTAGCTGGGTTTCGAGCCCTTTGATTTCGGCCTTGAGGACGGCAACACGGGTTTTGGCAGTTTCGGCCTCGGCACTGTTGCCTGATTTCATCAACTGCGCAATACTTGCTGACGATGTGCCGACTTCTGCCTGGAGCGTATCACGCTGGGCTTGGAGGGCTTTGCGTTTGTCGTCAGTGGTCAGGACATGGGCAATAACGGTAGGGGCATCGGTAAAGCCTTTTTTCAGGAGACCATCGATGATCCGTTGGTTGTCGTCGCGCAGCTGGGCAGTGGTAAGCATATTGAGTGGTCTGGGGTTGATGCACTAGCCACATTTGTCAGAACGTGGGCAGGGCTTACCTCGGGTTGGATTTTGGAAGGATGGAAAGGGCCGCAAGTTAGCCAAAATCAGAGGGCTTGCCTAATGGCCTAGCTGGCTGTCGTCAAGCGTTAATGGCTGTCATAGCAAACGACCTTTCGGCCTCTGTTAGGGCCAAGGCTAAAGCTGCTTGTTGGTATTGGGCAGCCTTTTCGTGGTCTTCTAGAGCCTGCATCAGCTGCTGGCCCAACGTTTGATAGAAATAACTATATGCCATTGAGGTGGCGGCCTCTAGGTACATCGGCAGGACCGAGGAAGCGCCGTTCGCTTTCCAGCATGCAACCCAATAGCCAAGGCGCACCATATTGCTGGGGTTGATCTGTAATAGTTGTTGGTAATAATTGCAAATCAGGGGCCAATCGGTTTCCTCCCAGGTCGGAGCATTGCAATGGGTGGCAGCTATGGCCGCCTCTAGGTGATAGGCTGAAATATGTCTACCGGTGGCAGCCTGGTTGAGGTAATGCGTACCGTAGGTGATCAGGGGTTGGATATAATGCACCCTATTTTGCTCGGCTGGCGTTACGAGGTTGGTTACATCATCCCCCTTAACCCTTGCACCCAACCTTGCACAATGGAAACACATCAGGGCCAATAAGGCATAAGCCTCAGGCGTTTGGCAGGCAGGGTGCTGTACCAAGTTGTTTAGCAGGGCCAAGGCGTCTGTACAAAGGTCAAACCGAATGGGGTCCTTGCTGTGGCTATAGTATCCTTCATTAAAACAGAGGTACAATATCCTGAGCACATTGGGTAGCCGTTGGGGTAGGTCCGTTGGGGTTTCTATCCTGAGGCCAAGACCTTGTGCAGTTTTTCGTGCCCTACTCAGTCGTTTTTCGGCGGTATCGTACTTGATGCATAGCGCACGTGCTACCTCATCAACCGAAAGCGAAAACAACGTCCGCAGCGCAAGGGCCAATTGGCTTTCGGGTGGTAGGCCTGGGTCACAACAAACAAATGCCATGGCCAAGGTGGCATCTAGGTCACCGCCCTGCTCTAAGCCAAGATTACCCCCTGTATCACGGCTGTTTTGCTCGAGGTTGGTATTGCTTTTGGCACTGCCTCCTTCCTGTGTCCCTCCTGTAGCCTCCGTCCAATGATCATAGTCGGGCACCAAGGTCATTTTTGTGCTGGCTCTCCCGATGTCCATGGCCTTGTTGCGTGCCACCTGATAAAGCCAAGCCACAGGATTGTCCGGTAGGCTGTCAGACTGCCAGGTATTGAGGGCGCGCTCAAACGCAAAGTGCACCACATCTTCAGCATCGCCATAGCGGGCCAAATTATGAGCACGGGCTAAGGTATAGGTCAGCTTGAGTGCCTCCGCACGGTAGATTTGACCAACAAGCTCAGCTACTGATTGCCCCATTGATTTTAGGCGTGTTTAAGGGTCAAGGTACTGACAAAAAAGCCCAAAACCGTTTCCGATCTTGGGCTGCATCTTCCTGAAGGATTTGGGTACTTAGGCTAGCCTAAACAGGTAGGTTGAGCTCTACGAGTGGGCGGATCTCGACAGAGCCACCAATCGGTAGGATTGGGCATCCCTTTGCAAACTCAGAGGCTTGGTCTAGGTCCGTTGCTGTGACGATGATGTAGCCACCAAGGACTTCCTTAACCTCCATAAAAGGTCCGTCTGTAACGATGGCTTCGGGTCCGGTCAGGACACGGCCACTTGGCTGGAGCTGCTCGGTGCTCACGAAGTTGCCAGTCGAGGCAAGCGCCATGATCCAGCCTTGCCATTGTCCGATGGAGGCTTCGATTTGCTCGGGGGTGAGGTGCTGCATAAAGGCCATTGCTTCAGCAGGCATACGGAACGATAACATGAATTTTTCCATGGTAATTTATAAAGGTTTAAGGCTATGCGAGTTTGGTTAAGAAAAACTGGGTAGAGCGAAGATTTTTTATTGCGCATTGGCTGCTAGGGGCTGGCGGACGGCAGCTTTAAGGGCCTCGGCTTCGCAAATTCGTTTGAGATTCTGTAAGGCCAAAACATTGCTAGCCTCGATCTCTGCCCTAAGGCCAATTAGCCGGCTGATGACGTTGAACGGACGACCCATTTCGAGCGTAAAGACCACTTTAGCGACAGTGGTGCTGCCATCTTGCTGCGGCTGAAGCTGGTAGGTAAAGGTAGGTTTGCTTTCGTATGGCGTTTTGATGTGGCAGTCCATCCGTACTTCTTTGTTCGGAATGATGGCGGCGATGGTTTGGCTACCGCTGCCTTTTTCGGCGACACCGTCCCAGTGGTATTGGCTGCCGATGGTGCCATCTGTGCCAGTGATGTGGTGGCGCTGGCCTGGGTCCTTCATGATCCAAGGGCTCCAGGTATGGAATTGGCCTAGATGGACCACCTTTTGGTAGAGCATCGGGGCAGGTGCCAAGACAGTGGTTTCGGTCTCGACGACCATGGTGGTGGGCAAAAGCCAGACGGCAAGGCCAACGAGGGCGCCAATGCTGCTGACCAATAGGAAGATGATGGTGAGGGTTTTCATCTTGAGAAACATGAGCCAAGGGATGGTTTGATTGGCTTTCTTGCACTGATGACGTGCTCAGTTTCTGTTTCCGGACAGCGGTGGCGAAAATTTTTTGAGATTTTTTTTGGGGGGGGTGAGAACTATGCTCGTTATGACCTGAGGTTTGGCTCTTGAGATGACGCGCTTAGGGCCCTTTTTACATAAGGAGCCAAGAAAGGAATGGTTACTTCAAAAAAAATAGTGTTCAGTAGTACTACTAATGCTATTGAATTATGCTTCTTTTCGTTGGCGTTACAATTA
>CANHWS010000380.1 GCA_947464365.1 Cytophagaceae bacterium
AACCAAAAATGCCGCCCGCTGCAACATGGCAACGAACGGCATTGAATTGATATGGGGTTGAACGCTATGTCCGACTAGTAGCCGAAGACTTGCTCAAGTGTTAGCTCAGTCACCTTGCCATATTGGGCTAGGGTCTTCATGTCGATCTTGCTGCGGTTGCCTACCAAGATCACAGTGCGTGGTTTGCCAGCAACATGTGCTTTCTGGAAGGCTACTAACTGCTCCATCGTGATGTTAGGCACAGCTTTGTAGGTTTCCTCATCCGTGTTTTTGGCTAGGCCGAGTTCCTCTAGGTAGGCTTGTTGGCTGAAGTAATCTTTGCGGCTCATGCGGTCGCTCTCGATGTTTTCTTTCATCGTGCGCTTAGCCAGCTCTAGGTTCTGCGGATTTTGAGGCATGGTGGTGAGCAATTGCGTCATACCAGCCATGGCATCAGCCAGTTTGTCGGCTTGGGTGCCAATACCAGAGAAGCTATAGTTGCTTTTGCCCTTCTTATTAGCGAAGGCATAGTTACTGAAAGTGCTGTAGGCCAAGGCTTTGCTTTCGCGCAGCTCCTGGAACACGATGCTACCCATGCTGCCGTCAAAATAGCTATTGTATAGGCTCGCGATCGGCACCAAGGCAGGGTCAAAGGTGACGTCTTTGGCGCAGAACATCATGTCAGCCTGGACCATGTCATAGTGGACGAACAGGACTTGGTTTTGATCCAGTGGTTGCTCTGGGCTTTCGACATTGGCCGGGACTGGAGCTAAGGTTGGGGCGACCTTATGAGCCGTCTTGATAACCTCAGCAATCTGGTCCAACGAGCGTGGGCCATAGTAGTTGACAGTGTGTTGCAAACCTTTAAGGCCCTTACTGATTCCCAATAGTTGCGCCGAGGTGATCGGGGTTAGCTCTGCTGGTTTGAGTTTGCGGGTCAGGTTGTTGACGGCACCATAACGGGCATAGTTCATCAGGGCTTGGCGCAGGATCACACCCTTGTCAAGCTTCGCATCGTTTTTGCCTTTGATGAGGTCAGACTTGAGGTTGTCAAGCACTTGGTCATCTGCTTTGGCATTCTGGACCCAGTCCTCAACCAAGGCTAGGCCTTTCTCAAGGTTTTCGTCCAGACCAGATAGTTGCAGCACCGTATTGCGTGGGGTAGCATAAAAACTAGCAGAAATCCCAAGCATGTAAAGCTCTTGTTTGAGGGCGGCATTGGTTTTGGTATCAGTGCCCAAGTACTGTAGGTAGTCCAACGCTAGGGGATACTGGTTGTTGGCCTCTTCGCCCATTTTCCAGTTTAGCTCAAGGCCAAAGAGTTTGTTGATGTCGTTTTTGACAGCCTGCACCTTAAGACCCTCTTGCAGATCCTTGTGCTGGATTTCTTTGTTGACATCCACAAAAACTGGGCTCAATGGTTTGGCCACTTGTTTTGTGATCGATGTCACGAAAGCACTCGACTGATCACGATTGACAGGCACTGGGGTGATCTTTGGTTTCTCGACCTTCTGGATGTTTTTGTCCTCGCCAGCACGTTTGTAAACGACGATGTAGTTTTTGCCGAATGTGCTGTTGGCGAACTTGATCATATCCTCAGCAGTGATTTTGCTCATCTCATCAATGGCCTTGACCTCATCAATATAGTTGCCACCGTTCACGAAGGAGTTAACCAAAACACTGGCCCTAGCGTCGTTATCTTCTAGCTGTTGCATACGCTCTAGCTTTTTGTTGCTAATAACAGAGGTCAGGAGTTGTTTGCTGAATCGGCCGGCTTTGATGCTATCTAGTTGGCTAAGTAATAGGTCACGCACTTGCTCAAGGGTTTGGCCTTGGCGTGGTACACCAATCATATATTCGATGCCGTACTCCTTAAAGACCTCACCACCAGTGCTAGCAGACAAAACGAGCTGCTTGTTGTTGAGGTTGAGGTCCATAACCCCGGCTTGCCCGTTGGAAAGCATGCCGTTCATCAATGAGACCAACAAGGCCTCTTTGGTGCCGTAGCCAGGTATCCGCCAGCCGAGGAACAACATCTCTTGTTCAGGACCATAGACGTTGAACTCCTTGACGGTTAGGGCTGGTTGTGCACCTTGGCCATAAGTTGGCAGAGGCTTGGACTTGAGTTTGCCCAGGGTCTGGTTTAGGATTTTGACTGTTTCTGTCGGGTCGAGATCGCCAGACATACAAACTGCCATGTTGTTGGGCACGTAGTAGGTATCATAGAACTTTTTGATCTCGGTGATCGATGGATTCTTGAGGTGCTCGATGGTGCCGATGGTGGTCTGGGTACCGTAAGTATGGTTCGGGAACAAGGCTTCCATCAACTTCTCGAACATCTTGTTCTGGTCGTTATCTAGGCCACGGTTTTTCTCTTCATACACAGCCTCTAACTCGGTATGGAAAAGGCGTGGGACCAACTCACCAAAACGCTCAGCCTCGATCTGGGCCCATTTGTTGAGGTTGTTGGACGGGATATCATTAACATAAACCGTCTGATCGACCCAGGTGTAAGCATTGGTACCTTGGGCACCGATATGGGTCATGAGTTTGTCATACTCATTCGCGATGGCATACTTGGCGGCCTCACCACTCACCTTGTCGATCTGCTGATAGATCAGTTTGCGTTTGGCGGGGTCCTTGGTGCCACGGTAGGTGTTAAACAAGGCCTCGATGCTATCGAGCAAGGGTTTCTCCTTGGCCCAATCAGCAGTGCCGAGTTTGCTGGTGCCCTTAAAGACCATGTGCTCGAGGTAGTGCGCTAGACCTGTGGCGGTAGATGGGTCGTTTTTGCTACCGGCAGCAACAGCGATATAGGTCTGGATGCGGGGCTTTTCTTTGTTGACAGTCAAGTAGATCTTGAGGCCGTTCTCGAGTGTATAGATACGGGTCTTGAGCTGGTCACCGGTGACGTATTTGTAGGTAAAACCACCTTCTTCGGCTGATTTTTCTTCATAAGCCACAGCTGCTTCTTCGGCGCCACCTATGGGAGATTTCTGGCAGCTGCCAAAGGCAAGTGCTGTCGTGATCATCAGGGCGCTGCCCAGTTGTCGGAACGTAAATTTCATGCTTGATCGTCTGTTTGGTGTGAGCCTCGCTTCTATGCTGGTTGGGTGCTTAATCTGTTTATGATCCGTGCT
>CANHWS010000381.1 GCA_947464365.1 Cytophagaceae bacterium
CAGCGGCGCAGGCTATCATTGGTCAGCATCATGACACGGGCCCCGATCTTGAGTTCTAACAAAGTCTCGGCACGGCAGAGATGAGCGGGGAACACCCGGTCAATGGAGGCATCAAATTGATAAAGCCGTCCCGATAAAGCCCGCAACTGGCGATTGTTTTCCTCGTCAGCAATGCGGTTGGTACTTGTTAGTAAGATAGGCACTTGCTTGTCCTCCCGATGGCCAGCCTCAGGGTCCACTCTTGCATTAAGGGCCGCCAGAGTCTCTTCATCAGCATAACCAAGGCGTACTTGGTTCAGCAAATCCAGAAATACTCCTGCTGATTGCCGATAGACAAATTGCAATTCAAATAACTTAAATCCCCCTTTCTTGAAGGCCTCAGCACTAAAGAAGAAAGGCGATTTATACTCACGCCGAGGGGGTAGTTTCAGGTAGGGATCATCATCTACTTCGTTGATCCTATCTACTGGTGCTAGCTGGAACGAGTCTCCCACCAATACCATCTGGATCCCGCCAAATGGCAGACTAGACCCTAGCTGCAACCGCAGACTTTCGTCAATGGCGTCTAGCAGATCTGCCCGCATCATACTCACCTCATCGATGATGATGGTGTCAAGCTGTTGCAGAACCCGCAATTTGGGATTGGTTTTGGGCCAAGCCTGAATGTCTGGATCGTCAGGGCGCATCACACGTGGTGGCAGCCCAAAAAACGAGTGGATGGTCTGCCCTCCGATGTTCATAGCAGCCACACCCGTGCTCGCCAGCAAGATGTAGTTGCGTTTCGTTTTGCTGCGGTAGTACTCGATGAGGGTACTTTTGCCCGTCCCAGCACGGCCCGAGATCAATAGATTGTCGTACGAATGCTCCATCAGGTGCAGGACCTTTTCGGAATATTCGTCGGGGGTGTAGTTAGGAGGTAATTGGATGCTCATCAGTATGACCAAAAATAGGGGCTAGGTGGCAGGTCTCCAAATTGGCCGAAGGTCACATTCGGCAATTAGCCCCGTTGTGATACCCTTCCTTTGCTAGGCCAGCACATCAAATGCCAACTCAGCCAAGATGATTCCGTTGGCTTTGACGGCAATCTTGTGCGGGCCAGCATGGTGTTTGCGGGTACTTAGGTCTGCTAAACTGAGACGTACATCATAGTGATGCGTGCCAGCCTCGAGAGCCGTTTTGGTTAGCATAAAGACCTTTTCGTAGGGTTTACTAGGCCGATGGTAGGCGATTACATACTCCAACCGCAGCCTAGGCATAGCAGTTGGCAGATGGACCTCAATCCGAAAAGTCATCTCCTGACCTAGGTGGGCTTGGTTTTGCTGTTGAATGGTAGCACCTAGCGCCTCACCCGCATGCCAACCCATCAGACTCAATGCCTTGGGGTTTCCCGCCTTGAGCAAAGTCCGCATCCCATGGTTGATTATCCTGTCGGTATCAGGATGTTGCCCGACATTGTTCTCAGCCCAAGCCAAAACCAGCTCTGGGTGGGTTTTGCTGATGTCGTTAAGGTTATTGGCCACGCTTTTGCGCACATAGAGTGACGGGTCAGCCTTCAAGGTTGTCAATATGGGCATGATCGGGGTCGGCTCCTTGATCAGGGACTGCATAGCCAATCCCCACGGCAAACGCGGACGGCAACCTTCGGATGCCAACCGCCGCACCGAGGCCACGGGGTGCTTAGCCAATTGCATCATCCTGTCCATGACCATCTGCTGATGATCGCGCAAAAGGGGTCTAATCGCAAACTCGCAGCTCACGACCTGGGTCAAGCGCTCAATGGTATCAAGGGCTAAAAAGGGGTCTGCCAAACCGTATCGCTGCAAATAGGCAGGCAAAAACATCAACTGATAGCCTTGGTGGTACTGCCCTTCTGACCGGAGCCAATCACAAAGCACCATAAACCGAGGCTGCACCACTTCAAACGGTGCTCCTAGGACCTCATTCAGGATCTCTGCTAGTCGGCTAACACGCTGATTAAGCTCCAACATTGGCCAATCCACCGCCTTCGATGCCAATATAAATGGACGACCATCTAGCAACAGGCCATCGGTTACCGCCCTTGATACGTAGGCCAACAAGGCCTCGTCAAACATATTCTTGAGCGGCTCCATTTTTCGTCAATCAGGCTTTAGACAATTGGTGATTGCCAGACTAGCGCGTCACCCTAACCCCAGCCATCATTTTCTGGACCATGGGTTGCCACGCTTGTTTTTCGGTATTGGGGCAGTTGAAGTTGAATACAAACACCTGTTTGCGCACGATGCAGTACATCATATAGTAATACTGTTTGTATTTGGCCGTCCTTCCACCTTCTGACGAGGCATCCCCGACGAACTCAAAAACGGCAAACTGCTTTTTACCCACTTTGGTGATCTCATCCCGGGTGAAAGCGGCATTTTCGTACAGCGTCCTAATATTGGCCTTCTGAAAATCTTTCAGGATGGCGAGGTCCTTCTCCTCCCAGGCCGTGTTGGTGGCGTTGACCCCAAAGTTGGTCAGGAGGTCAATGCTGCTGAACATCACCAAGGGTTTCCGTCCACTGGGGTACTTGGCCGCGAGCTCATCATCGTTCATCTGCTTGAAGTCTTCAGGCACTGGGATCGTGATGAAGTCATTGATCTTGGCAGTCAATAACTTACCAGACTTAACCTGACTTGATTTGGGTTGGTAGAGCTCCTTTTCGGCAGGGCGTTTGGTCGTCTGGGCCTGAGCAATAACAGCCATCAGCCATAGGCAGGCAAACAGCACCCCGACACCATTTACCCCCAATATTTGCAGCGACTTCTTGCGCTTGACAACATCCTTCATGGTCGCAAATTTAGGGATTGTTGGGCGGATAATGGTGCCGGGCTTTAGGCAGCCTTAACACACTGTTCCTTTTTCCTTACCTTGTGCGCCGTAGTAAACCAAGTCATTGCCAGTTCCACCAATTACCCGTAAAAACGCTCAATATGCTACTCAAACGCTTTAGTCTTGTTGTTCTGCTTTTGTCTTTATACACATCCAGCTTCGGACAATCAGCCACCGAAAAAACACAGACGACCAAACCACCATTTCATATCAATGGGGTATTCCCTAACCTGACAGTGCTTGC
>CANHWS010000382.1 GCA_947464365.1 Cytophagaceae bacterium
TGGTGATGGCATCGACTTGGGTATCACTACTGCCGCTACAGATGACCATAAAATCTGCAAAGGAGTTCTGGATGGTGCGGAGGTCAATGACGGCAATGTCAGTGGCTTTTTTCTCTTGCATCCCCCTCACGATCAGTTGTTTGATGGCTTCGGTATTATAGACGGCGGTGTTTTCTGTCATGCGGTGAAGGTGGTTTTGATGCCTTTGGGTTTGGTGGTGGTATTGGTTGTTAGTGCGATAAGCTTGGTCGGTGCTGTATGACCAATGCCCAGATTTGGTAAATTTTGGGGTTAGCCATTGGCTATTGCAGCCGACTGGTGCTTACTTGCTGGCTATAACGTCAGCCGGCTCAAAACAAACATACTTGATCGTGAAGCAAATACCAACCCAAGCCTTGTTTCTGGGTCAAAAACTAATTTGGCTGCCACAATGTCAGAGCACCAATGCCGAAGCCATGGATTTGGTGCGCAAAGGGCAGGCAATCGAGGGGCTGGTAGTTGGCACGGATCATCAGACTGCGGGGCGTGGCCAACGGGGCAATACCTGGGAAAGCGAACCAGGGCAAAACCTGACCGTAAGCTGGGTCTTGCGCCCTCAGCACCTGCCATTGGGGCAACAATTTGCGCTCAGTATGGCGATGGCCAACGGGGTGCGGGCAGCTTTGGCCCAGCTGACAAGCCATGCGGTGACGGTCAAGTGGCCCAATGATATCTATATCCATCAGCGGAAGATTGGTGGCCTGCTGCTGGAGTCCATCGTCCAGACTGGGAAACTGTCGGCGATGGTGGTGGGGCTGGGGCTCAATATCAACCAGCTGGATGGACTGCCGCCACAAGCCACTAGCCTCCGGATGCTGACAGGTAGCCAACAGGCCTTGGACCAAGTCCTGGGTCTGATCTGCCACAAGGTGGAGCAAGAGTACCTATCCCTACGGCAGACGAATGGGATTGGTGCCATCAAACAGCGGTATATGGCACATTTGTTGGGCTATGGGCAATTGCGCAACTACCGCATAATGCTGACGGGTGAACATTTTAGTGCGATGCTGGTCGATGTATTGCCGTCGGGAAGGGCTGTTTTTCGCGAGTCGGACGGGCAGAATCGGAGTTATGACATCAAGGAGGTGGAGTGGCTTTGGTAGGGTAGGCCGATCCTGTTGCTATTTGTTTACCACCACCAGTTCGCGCCCAATTAGACTATGCCGATTCCACCAGACTATAAAGCCATTGTGCAAGAGGCCCAAGCCCTGGTGCGTGGCCAGCTGGAGGAGGAGGGCATGACGAACGGCCATCCAGACCATGCGCATTTTGTTGCATGGGAGTCCAGCAAGATGCAGTACCAACAGTTTGACCAATTGCTAGAGATGGTGGAGCCAACCATCGAGCGGATACTGGCGGCTGGGCAAAAGGTCCGTTTCCTAGACTATGGCTGTGGGGCTGCGGACCTATTGCGCTACCTAGATAGCCAGCTAGAGCCTGGGTCATTTACCTATTTGGGGGTGGATATTCTGGAAGGCATGGTGCAGGAATCACAACGGCAATTGCAACAACGGAAACCCGGTATGGCCGAGGCCCAAGTACAATTGATTGCGGCAGGAGCGGATTTTGGGGCCTTTGCCATGGGTGGTTCTACTGACCAATCGTATGATGTGGTGATTGCCTCGGGTGTATTTTCGTTAGTGGTGGACCATACCGATGTACTACGATTTATGCAATGTTTTGCAGATGCTGCGGCAGTGGTGCTGAACGTCTTTGCGCATGGCAAACAGGGGCCGATTAGCCAGCGGGATAGGCAATACACGGTATATACCCTTTATGACCCCGTGCTGTTGCTGGCCTACCTGCAACAAAGTGACTTGGCCACAACCCACACCCTCCAGATGAAGGTCTATGACCATGAAACGGATGAACTGGTAGGGGCAGGTTTTGCGCGGGATGGGGATACGGTGGTGGTGTACAGCGGGCGTTTGGTACGGGAGTAATTGTTTGTATCTTTAGGTCCTAAATCTCCCTCAAATGCAAACGTTTAGACCTAGGGCTAGTTCTGGCGCAATTCTGAAGGCACTGCTTACTGTTGTCATGATAATTGCCTCCTGTATTGTAAACGGCACAACCACCTGTGCCGGCTCCAAATTCAAGTTTACGCTCACAAGGCCAGAGTATTTCTCCTCACCAGATGAAACCTGGTCACTTGATGGGGGACAAGATATTACAGATCCAGCACTTAACAATTGTTTTTCTGATTGTACTACGTCAATCCGTGAGGTTGTTTTCAGCACCCCAGGCACTTATACTGTTAACGTGGCGTTTGTAGATCCCTCTTCAGGGTGTAACTTTAGTAAAAGTCAACAGGTTGTCGTAGTGCCACTAGTCAACGGCATATGTTGCTCGCCGATTTATGACCGAGAGATTGGGAACTCAACTGCAACTACAGTACTAGATGCTGGAGGCGGCACCGTAGTTTATGATGGTCTGACCAAAGTGAACGGCGTTTGCGAATTGGTTAATGGTACCTTCTTGTTCCCTAATGGGTCCGAGATACATTATATACCTGTAGGACTTACACCGGCACCAATTGCCCAACCTGGCTCTCCTTGCTTAATGGCCAAGAATAACGGCGAGATCAGGTTGGAAGGTGCTAAATTAAAATTGGCTTGCCTAGGTAATGTACCCATTTCATCTTCGCCAGAAATTGCTGCAATTGCAGCATCTGGCACAGGCAGGATTACTGCTAAAAAGGCGGCAATTACCAATCCACTTGCTAATAGGATTGAGATGCCAGGTGCCTATTTCCATCTGAGTGGTGTCTCTACCCCCAATCTGATTGAGAACTGTGTATTTGTAGCAAAGAATTCTTTGTTCTTGGGAGGCGATGCATCTTCAGGTAGTCTTACCCTGCGGGGCAATAGTTTCAGTGGATCCTTTGAAACCCTTTGGGATCCGAATCCATTGTATAATGTTGTCAACCTCTCTATGTTCGCCGATGCAAAAGTAGAGGACAATTCATTCCTTAATGGATGCACTATGGGTAGTGGTTTTGGCATGGGTAACCTTGAGGTCAAA
>CANHWS010000383.1 GCA_947464365.1 Cytophagaceae bacterium
CAACTTTAGATATCCTATTTCAGCCCACTCACAAAGGCCTCAAACGCACCATAGAACTTGGCACTATCTAGTATAGAAGCAGTTATGTGGTCTCCACGCAAAGGCACCATGCTTTTGGCCGAGGTGGCGGCCGCTAACACTGCTTCTCCCTCGGTGTATGGGATGATTTTGTCCTCAGTTGCATGCAAGATAAGCAAGGGGTAGTTCAGTTTGCTAATGCGGCTTTTGGTGTCATAGCGGTTTTTCATCAGCAAGCTGACGGGCAACCACGGATATTCGCCAGCACCAATGGACGGCAAAGAGGTATAAGGAGCCTCCAGCACAAGGCCGCCGGCATGGTTGTGCGAGGCCAGCTCGGATGCCACTCCCGTGCCTAGGCTATAGCCATAGATCACGATGTCGTCACTGGAGACCTTGCGGGTTTTGCGCAGGTAGTCATAAGCAGATTGGGCATCGGTGTACAGACCTTGTTCGGATGGGGTACCAGTACTTTTACCAAAGCCACGGTAGTCGATTGCCAAGACGTTGAGCCCCATTTTGCTCAGGGCGACATAGCGACGGGGGTACTCCATATTGCTAATGTTACCCGCATTACCATGCAAGAAAATGACCCACTGCCCATTGGCCTTGGCAGGCTCTGCATAGGTTAGCCAGCCAAAGAGTGCTTCTCCGTCAGGCGTATTGACTGTTACCTCGTCGATGTCAAGGCCTAGCCTGGTTGGCAATAGGTGGTTAACCTCGCGGGTGGTATAGTCAGGATGATAAACAAAATGGTCTTCGAGCAGCTTATAGACCCCCAAAACGAGGATATAGACCAAGATAATGACTCCTAAGGCTATCCAGCCTATTTTTTTGAGGTTGAGGGGTTTGCGGTCCATGGTCGAAAAAAGGCGGGAAACTTCCCAATTAATAGGGAGATATGGCGGTGCAACGAGCGACCAAGTCAAAGGTCAAAGGGCCCGAAAAACAGCCAACTTGGGCTAACCACGATAGGGTCTGATGTGCCATCTGGCACAGGTCTGTTGCCACTAAGGTAGGCAATGATGGTCAAGCAGCCTACTTAGTTTGGCAACAGGTGGCTAGGCCTACTGGTCCGGGTGCCAGATCTCTGTGTCTAATACGCATGAATAGACGGAGGCACATGCCTTGCCCAGTTGCGGAATGCCCAATGCCGAACCTTGGCCGGCATCAGTGCAGATTGCGTAAGAATATTGCTTACCTTTGCCACAGGTTTTACGATAAGCCTACCCTCGGCTATGATCATAGCAACTTTATTGTTCCTCGGTGGCCTCGGTGCGGGCGAAATATTCCTCATCGTTTTCGGCCTCGTCCTCTTGTTTGGTGCCAAAAAAATCCCTGAGCTTGCACGTGGTGTAGGTCAAGGTATTCGTGAGTTCAAAGATGCCTCTAGCGGTATCAAGAACGAGATCGAAAAAGGCATCAACGACCCCAACAACGCTGGCACCAAACGTGTGCAAGAGTAGTTAGGTCCCGACCTTGCTACCCTGCTTTTTGATGGCATAGCGGTCTTATCTGATCAGCTAACCACAAAACACCAAGTAGTTGCCTTAGGCCCTGCAAGGTCAAAACACTGCAAATACAAGCCAAAAGGTGAGCCCATGAGCCACCTTTTGCTATTTTGGGGGTCCGTGTTGTGCCCAAAGTTGGCGCAGATGCCCCCTCCTACCCCGAACCAATCAGCCCACCCCATTTCCTGATAGTACATGTCCCTAGCGCTTGTCCCCACTAGTTTTGACGCCATCCGCATAGCCCTTGCAGACGGTAGCCTTACGGTCGTTCGTCTGGTAGAAGGTTATTTGGCCAACATCCAGGCCAGGCCCGAGCTCAATGTTTGGCTCGAAGTTTTTGCAGAAGAGGCCTTGGCCAAAGCCGCCGCCCTCGACCAAAAACTACAGGCGGGTACTGCTGGGCCATTGGCAGGCCTCATCATCGGCCTCAAGGACAACTTGTGTTATCAAGACCATGTGGTGACGGCTGGTAGTAAGATCTTGGCAGGTGCACAGGCGGATATCAAGCCATTTGTGTCGCAATTCACAGCACCGGCCATCCAGCGTTTGCTAGACCAAGATGCGATCATCATCGGTCGGCAGAACTGTGACGAATTTGGCATGGGTAGCAGCAACGAAAACTCAGCCTTTGGCCCTGTCCTCAACGGCATCGACCCTACCCGTGTCCCTGGCGGATCATCAGGCGGGTCGGCAGTGGCAGTACAGGACGGGCATTGTACCATTTCCTTGGGCTCTGACACTGGTGGTTCGGTACGTCAGCCTGCAGCCTATAACGGTATCTTGGGCCTGAAGCCTACTTATGGCCGCATCAGCCGTTTTGGGCTATTGGCTTATGCCTCATCGTTTGACACCATTGGCATCTTGGCCAATAATGCTGCTGATATCGCGACCGTCCTAGGTGTGATGGCTGGGCCTGATGGACTAGACAGCACCGCTAGCGAGCGCCAAGTGGATAACTATGCCGCAATCACAGCCACCAAACCAACTACTAAACGCATAGCAGTACTCCGCAATGGGCTGGAGAGCGAAGCCGTTGCAGCCAGCACCCGTGCCGCTGTTTCCGATACCGTCCAGAAACTAGAAGCCCTAGGCCATAGTACATCCGTTGTGGAGCTTGAGATGTTGGATTACCTCTTGCCGACCTATTACGTCCTGACCGCCGCCGAGGCCAGCAGCAACCTGAGTCGGTATGATGGCATCAGGTATGGCCACCGCACCAACAAAGAGGGCGACCTAGAGGCCCTATACAAAAACAGCCGTGCCGAAGGTTTTGGCCCAGAGGTCAAGCGCAGGATTATGCTCGGGACTTTTGTGCTCAGCGCCAACTATTATGACGCTTACTTCACCAAGGCCCAACGTGTTCGTCGCCTCATTAGGCAAGAAGCCGAGGCTATCTTGGCCCAGCATGACTATTTGCTGATGCCGGTCGCTACGGATGTCGCCTTCAAGTTTGGCGAAAAGAGCACCGACCCGCTTAGTATGTTCTTGGCAGATGTGTTCACCGTCCAGGCCA
>CANHWS010000384.1 GCA_947464365.1 Cytophagaceae bacterium
CAATCGGCTGGTGCGGGGAAGGCTATCCGCATGCCCGATGGCTTGGCGGCAGGTATATATTGGTTGCGCTTGCTCGGTCAGGATGCGATAGCGTCAACAAGGGTTGTAGTCCAATAGGGCTTAATTAGGGTCAGAGTTTCCAGTTCCGTGGCCGATTGATGTTCCAGTTGAGGCTGAGGCTGAAATTCGGAAAGAAATTGCGTTGCACTTGGCCCAGCTGCTCTGTCGTGAAGGATGGCCCAGTAAAGCTGCTCCCCGAAACGGTGAAGTCGTTATAGATTGCTGTGGACTGAATCCAGAGGTCTGTACTCAGCGAAAAGCCGTTCAGTGTCTCGATCGCTAGGGTCATGATGGGTCCATGTTGCAGTACGATGTTGTTGACAAATGCCAACTTGGCCCCACCGCCGTCGTTGATGCCGGCCGTGCTGGTCCGTCCTTGCCTAAACAATCGGTACCCTAAGTCCAGCCGGTAACTGCTTCCCTTGCTGGTGACAAATCCCTTTTGTGCTTTGGCTGTTACATCCCAGATCACGACAGTGTCTATTGGGCTTTCGCTAAATGCTTTCCAGTTTAGCTGACCGAGTCTGTTCTCCCGCCTCAATATATCTACCTGTGCAGCATATTGTTTGTTGAACCGATAGCGGGTCTGGATATTGGATAGCAGAATCCGGTTTGATCTATTTTTGCCTTGTTCGGTCATGAAGTCCCGTACATGGTAGGTCACAAACAGGCTATGGTTACCCGTGAGGCTCAAGCGCCCAGGCGTCCAAGCAAAGGAGGGCTCAAACCGCAGTATGCGCTCCTGAAAGTTCTCGATGCTCTGGCTAGCCGTGATATAGACTAGGTGTTTGTACGATCCTGACGTCTTGAACTCTGTTCTGAACCACTTGTTCCAGACATACCGATAGCTCCCTTCGATCGTATAGAAGGCCTCGTCTCTGTCTTGGTTGTTGTCCTCGCTACGTGTATCCACACGCAATAGTTGGGCAATGGTGGCTAGTGTAAATTGTTGCTTGTCGGTTGGTGCAAAGCGCCAGTTGGTGTACCATGCCTGGATGACCTCGGTGATGTCCTTCACCCGCTCTAGTGCAAGTACTTTATCTAGCTCGGTTAGCGGAAGCCCAAGGTTGTTCTTGACTCCGTAGGCCCGATCTCGGTAGATATATTCCACACGCCCTTCCACAAATAGTAGGTCCGTTTGGTAAAATAACGACTGTTTGAGATCCCAATCCGTTTGTCGGTAGTAGCTATTCTGCCGCAGCACAGGTCCCGTATAGGTCCGATAATCAAAACTACGGTTCGGCAAGGTCATGCTGTTGTAGGACCGAATGGCCCATCGGTCGCTGATCACGTACTGTAGCTTGAGTTCGGACGTGAAAGTATCGCTAACAATGGACTGGATATTGAGCCCATCTCCCATATTGAGGTAGTCCTCGATCTTGCGTCCGCGGTATCCGACCATCAGTTGAGTAATGGCCTGTTTACTAAACTCCTTGCTAATCCTGCCAAAGGCCAAATAGGCTTGGTGTTGGCGAGGTGTGATAAAGGCTTGCCAGATCCGACCACCAATACTCAGCACCGCAGTAGTGTCCAGTACGGCCTTGTATTGAAGTGCGGTTTCGTAAGCCGGCCCCCCATTTACTAGGTCCGATCGTTTGTCAGCCATTAGCTCTGCCACGCCCCTTATGCTCAGATCCTGCCCATCCAGGATGCGTTTGCTGAACTTTACACCTGTGCCCATCCAGGCCAAACGGTTGCGGTTGGCGCCGTAATCCTGCACATGGCCATACGCCAATAGGCTCCAGTCGGGGCCCCAGTATTGTCGGTATTGTAAGCTTGTCAGGACATCTGCCGTGACGAATTTATTGGCGCCATCCTGTGCCGTGTTATAGACATGGTCCGTCAGGATGAGCCCACTAGCTTGGTGCCGACCTAGCCGCAGTGTGCCAGAGCCAGCATAGTTCCGCAAGGCATAGGTGTTGATCCCTAAGCGGCTGATGTTGCTGTTCACTTGGCTGATTGTATCCAGCAGGGCAATGCTATCCGCTTCGAACTGAGCCATGCATAGCCCTGGCCATAACAGCCCCACCAGCAGCACGAATCCACCTGCCGTCCATGACCATATTGATTGCCAAAGCCGATTAGCCATTTGGGGTGGAGGTGCGTTTTGTTGCTATGCTGTCCTAGTGGGCCTAATACTTCCACTAATGCGCTTTAAGGCAGTAAAGACCAAGTCAAGGCCACGTTGGTTGATCAGGATAGACCAGCCAAAATACATAACAAATGGGCATATCTGGACTGGCTACCTCGTTTTGGGGCCTGATTGTTGGTATTGAGATACCAAATGAGCCAGCCTTAGCCCTTATCTTTGCCTACAGATGGCCCTTGACCCCCACCATTTTCGTCCCTTAGCACAGCTGACCTATGACCTAGAGGCATTGGATGATGTCGTTAAACGGGTACATGGACTCGCTCAGGAGTATCCTATCTGGCTGTTTGATGCCAATATGGGATCTGGCAAGACCACCTTCATCAAAGCCTTGATGGCGGACATGCAAAGCTATGATCCGGTCTCGAGCCCAACGTTCAGCATCGTCAATACCTATAGGTTGGTTTCGGGTCCTGCGGTGCACCATTTTGATCTGTATCGGGCCAAATCAATGGAGGAGCTTGACCAGATTGGGATATGGGAGTACCTAGATAGTGGCAACTTGTGCCTCATCGAGTGGCCAGAGCTGATATGGCCCGCCTTATCTGGCGCCGGCTTGCCGATTGTGCTCATCAAACTGGATCCCATAGGCCCAACTGCCCGACAGCTTACCATCCTGAAACTAACACCCGAGGGCGATGCCCATTAGATAAAATCGCTAAATTGGCACTAGCATCACTGCTGGCTAAACTAACCCCATCCATTGTTTGAAATCCGTCGTCTGGGTTGGCCATAGAACATAATACACCAATCCGATCGTTCGATTCTGCCTCGCAAATACCTTTCAGGCCCAACCCTGA
>CANHWS010000385.1 GCA_947464365.1 Cytophagaceae bacterium
AACTCAGGGGCCGCAATCAGGCTATCAAAAATGACCTGATTTTCGTCCGCAAAGTAGAGCTGACCATAAAGGGTGGCTGGGAAACCATTTTCTATCTTGATGGCAAGGTCTGCATAACTAAAGTTACCGAGGCCAGCACCTTCGGCAGAAGGCAGATCGAGTTTAAAGGTATCGAGGGCGGTGTATCGGTAGATACGACCATCGCAGGGCAAGATGGCATTCATCTGGAAACGAACGCGGCTAGAGTCAGCTCCAAAGAAATTGCGGTCATTACCAGTCCGGGTCTGGCTGCTACGGATCCTGGTTTGGTAGTGTAGTTTGTTGGGCAGGGTGCCAAAGATCACGAAAGCCTTACCGATGTCGCTGTTGTTGCGTGTGACGCTATCCTGAAAAACACTAGCTGTCACACTAGTTGGCAGCACAAACGGATTTGAGTTGGTTTTGGCGGCGGCAAGCAGGTTGTTGGTCCTGCTGAATCTGGTAACGCCGTCCGGCAGGTGCAAATAGTTGGGGGTGTTGCTGCCTTGGGAGGTTGTATAGACATCATCAGTGAAAACCTGGCAAGCATATCCTGTCGAGTTCAGGAGATCGACCCGAATCTGTGGGTTGTAGAACTCAACACCGTCCTTAAAGTCACCATAGCGGGTGTTAAACAGTTTGACATCGATGTTATTGGACGTTGCAAAAAGATAGTCAAACGAACCCAACCAGCCTTCGATGTACCGGAACCTGAGGCCATTAAGTGCAGGGCGGATTGTGACAGACCCTGTGGTAGGTGCGCCATTCGGGAAAGTGGCCTCGACCTTGACGTTGAATGTATTGGGTAGCCCGCCGGTAGCAAACCTGAGCTGTGCATTGTCGAGCGAAAGGCTTAGGGTACTGCTTTGCCCTGCAAGCATCGATGCCGTCCCGAAGATAGGCGTAGTACTGCCTACCTGGTTGGCGTCAACCAGGGTAACCACCACAGAAGCCGCACGATTATAGTTATTGCTAATGACAAAGTTCAGGACCGATCCGGTATTTGGTTTGGTCACCATATAGGACAGCTCTGCACCGTTGGTATAGGTTGCGTTGAGGGCTGTATTGACCGTTATGTTGCTTTGGTTGACGGTATTTATGGCAATCTGTGGGAAGGAAACCGGACCGAACTTGAGCGAAGAGTCGAGGCGCTTGCTGACGGTTTCACCTTGATAGGCAAACTCATAAAATCCGTTGTCATTGACGTAGAACTCATTGGGTTTGACTTTTGATGCAACCAGCTTAGCAAGCGTTGTTTCCTCATAAGCCAAGGGGATGGCAAACTCGGGGGCATAAGGCGCAAGCTTGGTCTTGTCAAGGTTAAAGTCCGCCATGCAACCAGCAGTCAGGAGCAGGACACCTACCGCAATGGCCTGTGGTAGCGGTTTCCGCAGCCAGCTGAGTAGATTAAAGTGGGCATTAGAGACCCGTTTTGGATCAGAGTTGCTAGTCATATTGTCCTAGTTGAGGGCCTATAACGGATAGAGTTTCGGAAGGGGTAAGTACGTCACTAGACAAGATGGAGGCGGTAAGCGTTGGAATCCATCATGGGGAAACACTGAAACAAGTGCTTACCTACACCACTAACGGAGCATTGCTGCGGCATCTATCTAGTTACGCTTTGTAAATTTACTTATGGCAAGAAAAACGCAAAATACGGTTGTTCGGGACTTGTGCGACATTAAATTAAGCTAAGGGCATTGCGGACTGACTAGCCAGATCGGGTCCGTAGGTGCAGTTCGGCCGGTGTCCGTTACCAATCGGCCTAAGATCCTGTGACACGAGCATTTGTGTGCAATGGGTCTGGTGCATGTGGGTAGATAGCTATCGCGGACCCATTTTCTGGACAAGTAGTTGGTAGTGTGGGTTTTTGCCCTATCTTTGCGCCCCAGTATTTTTGTAGTATAAACACAGTATTAACCCCCACTTTTCAAAGCCATGGCCGTAACCCGCCTGAAAAGAAAGGACCGTCGCAATCGTGCAGTCGCCACCAACCGTGTCGAGCGCATCAAGCAGCTTACCAAGTTGCCTGTGATCAAGAACATCGACGTAGATGCTATCAAAGCTGAATTTGCCGCTAAGGCCTAGTCAGACGCATATACCCCTTTCGCGAAAGAAATGCTACCCCGCCAATTCCGGAATTTTGGCGGGGTAGTCCGTTTTTATGGGGATCGGTAGCAAGCCACCGCTAGCAGTCGATCAAGTAGGGGGCATGGGTGATCTACCACCTAAGGCAAAGCCACTAGGCTGTACGATTGTATGGCCAAACTTGTTTGTGACCAAATTAATAGGGGTGCATCAAACAAATTTGCCAAATCTTATTGCAACATACCAGTATTTTTATTTGATTTGCTAGGGCCTCATTGCCCGCCGAATGGACCCGAAACAATGGTCCAAAAAACAACAGTATCAGACTTTAGAATCACGATGAAAAACACACTACGCCTAACGTTGGCATTGGCCATCGGCTTGCTCGGTTCGTTTGCCGCGACCGCGCAATACACCGTCCTTAACAGTGGCCTGAGGGCTAATCTCAATGCCGTCGCGATTGCCCCCAACGGGACAGTCTATGTCGGCGGGTTAACGGGGGCACTAGCCAAAGGAGCTAATAATGGGGTCAATTGGTCCACCCTGAGCCTAGGTGTTAACAACACTGATACCATTATGGGGCTCAAGGTGCTTGGGGCAGATACCCTGCTAGTCCTGACCCGGCGTAAACTCTACAAAAGTCTTGACGGCGGTGCGACCTTTACCAGCACCACCAATCCCTATCGGTCAGCGATGCGCGCCTTTGCGCCGATCAATAGCAACAATATTTGGGTGGCTTCGCAGGCCGAGCCTTCTGGGTTATTCCATACCTACAATGGTGGCCTTAGCTGGGATAGTGTCGCGATGAGCCCAACGAGCACCTCCTCATTTCTTGGTGTGACGTTCCCTACGCCACTAGTCGGATATGCCACGGGTGGCAGTTTTGGGGCCAATC